>JAKOSZ010000231.1 GCA_029776555.1 Bacillota bacterium
ATGTAGCTTACCAGTTTTATTCCTGCCAGCCAGCCTAAAAGCGGCATCAGGGCCTGGAAAAAACCGAACCAGGAACCTACGGTTAACGCGCTTTTAACTCCCGCCTTTTTCAGCGTAACACCGTAGGTGACCGACACGGCAAAAGCGTCCATGGAAAGTCCGAAGGCTGTACCTATCAGAGTTAAAAAACTCACGCCAAATATCTCCCCTGCTAGCGAATGACAGAATTAAAGCACCAATTATTGAACTGTATGCCGCAAAAAAGCCCATTATTCCTCGGTTATTATTCCCGTCACACAGGTCAAATAAAATGGACATGAGTATTATATCCTTCTTTGGACCGTTGCGCAACGAGCATGGTTTTTCCCTTCCTTTGACTGTTGAAAGAGCGTCATTTGAAAAGTAAATTCCACCCTCATGGGCATGGGATGCGGAAATAACTTTTGCAGAGCGGAGTTTATCTTTTCGATTGACCAGCTGTTCAAAGGCAAAAGGGAAGGCATTTCCCGGGCGTTTTGTGGTAGAATACGGTTGAGAGGGCTAAATTCAAATTAAATGGGGTTGATATTATGAGCGAATACGGGGAAATGAAAAAGAGTTTCATCCGGGGATGGAATACCTGGAACACCAGGAGCATGCTGTCACACGTGCTTATGCCGGAAGGCTTTGCCGTCAGTTTGGGCGTAAAGGACACAAGAAGCGGCAGGTACATGAAGGAGGCCTTCGTCGGGCTAAAGGACCGCAGGCCTGAGGAGGTTTTTCCCGGCGCCCATGCCTATGACGGCAGCTATACCGAGCTTAGGATAAAGTGGCAGGACATAGAGTTTAAAGTGGAGACTTCCGCCCTGGGAGACGACCTGGTGATATATGCGGAGCCCCTGTCGGCCCTGGAGTATCCGCCCCTGCTGGTGGTGGAATGCGCTATGCTCTGGAACCGGGAAGGGCTTGTCTTGCCGGAAGGGGATGCCGTAACCGCCAACCTTAGGGAGAGGAAAGTTCCCGTATACGTGGAAGGGACGCCGGTGTCTGACCCCTACATACCCACAGAGGCGCGCTATATGGCTGTGAGGTTTGACAGGCCTGAGGGGGTATCCACCGGGAAGAGAAGAAGCGTCGAAGAGATTAGGGAGATAATAAAAGGCGGCAGGGAAAGGCATTTCAAGTCCGTTGAAAAGTACGGCCGGCTGGCGGAAATTTATAAAGCCATGCAAAGCTGCCTTGCATGGGATACCGTGTACGACCCTTTGAAAGACAGGGCTATCTCCACCGTCAGCCGGATATGGAACATGAACTGGGGCGGCTACGTGCTCTTCTGCTGGGACAACTACTTTGCGGCCTACATGGCCTCTCTTGACAGCAAAGAGATTGCCTATTCCAATGCCATAGAGATGACCAGGGAATTAACCGAGAGGGGCTTTGTGCCCAATTTCGCCAGTGCCGTGGGCGCTTCCAGCAGGGATAGGTCCCAGCCTCCGGTGGGGTCCATGGTTGTCAGGGAGCTTTACCGGAAGTACGGCGAGAAGTGGCTTTTGGAGGAAGTGTTTGACAGGCTTATGACCTGGAACCGCTGGTGGGCGGAAAACAGGCAGGTGGAAGAGGGCTTGCTGGCCTGGGGTTCCAATCCCTATAAACCTGTAATAGGACACCGGTCCGAAAGCACCGGCGTAGGGGATAGATTGGGAGCGGCGCTGGAGTCAGGGCTTGACAACTCTCCCATGTACGACGACATGCCTTTTGACACCGAGAGCTGTATGATGAAGCTGGCCGATGTGGGCCTGACAGGTATGTATATAATGGACTGTGAGGCCCTTAGCGACATAGCGCGTATTTTAGGCAGGAAGGCTGAAGCGGAGGAACTTAAGGAGCGGGCCCGCAGGTGCAAACGGGCGCTTAATAAACTGTGGGACGAAAAAAGCGGGATATTTCTTAACAGGCGCACCGACACCGGTGAATTCAGCCGGCGCATCTCGCCGACTAATTTCTATTCCCTTTTCAGCAGTGAGGTCTCAAAAGAACAGGCTGAGCGCATGATAAAGGAACACTTCTACAATCCGGAAGAGTTCTGGGGTGAGTGGATACTGCCGTCAATCTCCAGGAACGACCCCGCTTATCCCGGGGAATACTGGAGAGGGCGCATCTGGGCCCCCATGAATTTCCTGACATACCTGGCTTTAAGGCGGCACGGGCTTAAGGAAGC
>JAKOSZ010000232.1 GCA_029776555.1 Bacillota bacterium
GAAGTGAACATACACGTACAGGGCGTGACCATGGATAAGGTAAAAGATGGAGAGGACCAGGAAAAATAAAGATTGCTTTTTCAAATAATGATAACCTCCTTTCCGGGAGGTTTGTTCTTTAGCGAAAACAGGTGGACAAGCATTTATTAAACCAGCGAACTGCCCCGGGAAGATTGACGGGCCTTATGGAAATAATATTACTGCTGCACATAGCCGGGAGTGAGACAGGAGGTTTAAATAATGAGCAGGAAAAAGACCAGGGAGCTGGTTGTACAATTCCTTTTCCTGTTGCAGGTGCGTAAGGAGGATTACACCGGACTCATGGAGGATTTTTTTGAGCAAAACCCCATGCAGGAAGAGGACAAGGAGTTTTTCAGGGAGAATATAGAGGGAACCGTACAAAACCTTGACAGGATAGACAGGCTGATTTCCGGGAAGCTGAAGAATTGGACCATTGACAGGATACCCGGGGTTGACCTTGCGGTACTTAGGAACGCCATATATGAGATTTTATACAGGGATGACATCCCGGTGAAGGTGTCGATAAATGAGGCGGTGGAACTGGCCAAGAAGTACAGTGACGAGGAATCGGGGATTTTTGTAAACGGCATACTGGGAAACCTGGTTAGAGAACACAATTTGCAGTAGGTGAGCCAATGGAAACGTATATTGGTTTTGATACAAGCTGCTATACCACTTCAATTGCCATAGTGGACGGTTCGGGGGAGATTATCCTTGACCACAGGTCGGTCCTTCGGGTCAAAGAGGGTGGCAGGGGCCTGCGGCAGTCCGAGGGGGTATTCCAGCATATAAAAAACCTTGGGGCCTTCGCCGGGTTAAAAAACAGGTTACATGGGGAGATAAAAATCGCCGCTGCAGCAGCATCGGTTAAACCAAGGCCGCTGCCGGAATCGTACATGCCGGTGTTTACGGTGGGAGAGAACGCGGCCAGGGTTGCAGCTGCAGTAGCGGGGGTGCCTTTCTTTGAAACCACCCACCAGGAAAACCACATCATGTCGGGCCTGTGGTCGGCCGGAGGGCCGAAAGAAGAAAGATTCCTGACGGTGCACCTTTCAGGGGGCACCACCGAGCTGCTGGAAACCGTAAGAAATGTTTCCGGGTTTGGAGTGAGGATAGTAGGCGGCACTGAAGACATAAGCGCCGGTCAACTGGTGGACAGGGTGGGTGTGGCAATGGGGCTTCCCTTTCCCTGCGGGCCGCACCTAGAAAGGCTGGTTAACGAGGCTGAAAAAGATGACCTGCCTGTTGAAATACGCTGTTTTGCCCGGGGTACCTCCACAAGTTTTTCAGGCCAGGAGACCTATGCAAAAAAGTTGTTGGAGGCGGGCGAAAACAGGGCAAGGGTTGCACGGGCGGTGTTTTTTTGCATAGCCCGCAGCCTGGCCGCAGTTATAACAGAAGCCTGCAGCGTACTGGAAGTAAATGATGTATTAATGGTGGGCGGCGTATCCTCAAACAAATACATAAGGGGATACTTGGAAGAAAACCTAAACTGCAGGCTGTATTTCCCGAAAGCGGAGTAC
>JAKOSZ010000233.1 GCA_029776555.1 Bacillota bacterium
AGGCTATTGGAGAACAGCCAAAAGCCCCATACTTTCGCAAACCATTACGAATGAGCGCCTTCAGAAGCGCGGATATACTGGCTTCATAGCAGAACTTGCTTAAGAAATTGAACTCTTGTTGAACCGCCGTATACCGAACGGTACGTACGGTGGTGTGGGAGGTCGGCTAATCAAATAATGATTAGCCTCCTACCCGATTAGTTCCGGCTTTGTAAACTGCGCAGATATAAGACAAAGTTTATACAGGAGGTATATCGGTACCATGATCAGGATTACTCTTAAAGACGGCAGCGTGCGGGAATACGCTGAAGCGGTGAAAATCAGGGATGCAGCCGCAAGCATAAGCCCTTCCCTGGCTAAAAGCGCCCTTGCCGGAGAAGTGGACGGCATAGTAAGGGACCTGGACTATAAAATAGAGAAGGACTGCAGGCTCAATATTCTCACCTTTAACGATAAAGGCGGGAAAAATGCCTACAGGCATACCAGCTCTCACATTTTAGCCCATGCGGTAAAGCGGCTGTATCCTGAAGCCAGGCTTGCCATCGGCCCGGCCATAGAAGAGGGCTTCTACTATGACTTTGACCTGGAGACCCCTTTTACCCCCGATGACCTTTCCAAAATAGAGAACGAGATGGCCGCAATAGTCAAAGCGGATTATCCCCTGGAAAGGTTCACCCTTCCCAGGGATGAAGCCATAAAATTCATGGAGGAGAAGGGCGAGCCTTACAAGGCGGAGCTCATAAGGGAGCTGCCCGAGGGGGAAGAGATCTCCTTCTACAGGCAGGGAGAATTTGTTGACCTTTGTGCCGGCCCCCATGTGCCGTCAACGGGGAAAATAAAAGCTTTTAAGCTGCTGTCGGTGGCAGGCGCCTACTGGAGAGGCAATGAAAAGAACAAGATGCTCCAGAGGATATACGGGACCTCTTTCCCCAGCCAGAATGACTTGAATGAATATCTGAAAAGGCTGGAAGAGGCGAAGAAAAGGGACCACATCAAGCTGGGAAGGGAACTGGAGCTGTTTACTACCGCGGAGCCGGTAGGCCAGGGCCTTCCGCTGCTCATGCCCAAGGGCGCCAAGGTGATTCAAATCCTGCAGAGGTTTGTGGAAGATGAAGAGGAGAGGAGGGGCTACCAGTTCACCAGGACCCCTTACATGGCCAAGAGCGACCTCTATAAAATATCCGGCCACTGGTCCCATTACAGGGACAGCATGTTTGTGCTGGGGGATGAAGAAAAGGACGTGGAGGTAATGGCTTTAAGGCCCATGACCTGCCCCTTCCAGTTCATGATTTACAACTCCAGGCTTCACAGCTACCGTGAACTGCCGGTGCGCTACTCGGAGACGGCCACCCTCTTTAGGAACGAGTCTTCCGGGGAAATGCACGGGCTTATACGCTTAAGGCAGTTTACCATATCTGAAGGGCACATAATCTGTACCCCTGAACAGCTGGAGGCAGAATTCAGCGGTGTTCTTGACCTGATCAACTACATGATGGACACCCTGGGAATCAAGGAGGACATATGGTACAGGTTCTCCAAATGGGATCCTGCCAACAGGTCCAAGTATATAGACAACCCCGAAGCCTGGGAGGACACCCAGGCCAAGATGAAGGCCATCCTTGACAAACTGCGGATTGACTACGCGGAAGCTGACGGAGAGGCGGCATTCTACGGCCCCAAGCTGGATATCCAGTTTAAAAACGTGCACGGGAAAGAGGACACCATAATAACGGTGCAGATAGACTTTGCCCTGCCGGAACGCTTTGACATGTTCTATATCGATAAAAACAGCGAGAAAAAGCGGCCCTATATAATACACAGGACCTCCGTAGGCTGCTACGAGAGGACCCTGGCCATGCTCATTGAGAAGTACGCCGGGGCGTTCCCCACATGGCTCTCCCCGGTGCAGGTAAAGCTGCTTCCCATTGCGGAAAGCCACCATGACTATGCCGGCTCCCTGGCGGACAGGTTAAAGTCACTGGGACTCCGCTGTGAGCTTGACAGGAGAAACGAAAAAATCGGCTACAAGATAAGGGAGGCCCAGCTGGAGAAGGTTCCCTACATGCTGATTATAGGGGACAAGGAGAAGGAAAGCGGAACGGTTTCAGTACGGTCCAGGAAAGAAGGGGACCTGGGAGCCATGGCGGCAGACGATTTTATCAATAAGATACTGAATGAGGTAAACAGCAGGGCCAAATAGCTCTGTTTGAGGGACTGCCCGCCGGACGGCAAAGCTCTGATGTACAGAGGGCCTTTCACATAGTAAAATATTGTACAGGTAGTTTTAAAAACAGCGGGAGACAAATTTTCAGGTTTGAGGTGTTCCGGATGTTCATAGTTAAACCCCAGTTCTCCATTGAGACGCAGGTGGACGGCCAGGAGGTGTTAAAGCACCTGGAGAGGGTGGCCAGGACCTGCTACAAGAGCGAAGGCAACATCAGCGAGGGCTCGGCCGCCAGGCTGGCGGCCCAGCTTATAAAATCGGGCCATGAGGCCATGATTGAGCACTACTCGGTAACCGTAAGGGTAATCTGTGACAGAGGGGTTTCCCATGAAATAGTAAGGCACAGGCTGGCCTCCTATGCCCAGGAAAGCACGCGCTACTGCAACTACAGCAAGGACAAGTTCGGCAATCAGCTTACCTTCATAGAGCCGTGCTTCTGGGATACCTCCACCGATGAGGGCAGAAAGAAGTATGACATATGGAAAAGGGCAATGGAGTACGCGGAAAAAGCATATATGGAACTCATCAGCAGCGGAGCCACACCCCAGGAAGCAAGGAGCGTGCTGCCCCATTCGCTGAAAACCGAGATTGTCATTACCATGAACTTAAGGGAGTGGAGGCACTTTTTCAAGCTCAGGACGGCTCCCGACGCCCATCCCCAGATAAGGGAGATAGCGGTTCCCTTGCTGGCCAGGTTCAAGGAGCTCATACCGGTCGTGTTTGACGATATCCCTTAAAAACCGTCAGAGGCCGGTTCCACCAGGTTCCGTTGGCAGTGTATACTTTGAGCAGGCGGTTGGAGGAATTTAGAGGAAGACAAAAAAAGGGGACCTCCGGGCGAAGCAAATCCATAGTGTAAAATTTTTATAGGATTCACAAAAGAAAGAGACCATCCTTTTTGGTAAAATATAAGTTAACCGAAAACACCAAAAAAGGAGGTCTCTCATTATGGACATTAATATTATACTTCAGATTTGCGGAAATTTAATTAACGAAGTGGTGAATTTTTTCAAGGGGGAGGAAGTAAAAAGTATAAATGAGATTGCGGAAAATATGAAACAAAAATCTGAGCAGTTTACAAAGGAAATGACGCGAGCATATCTAATAAACTTGGATCAAGCGATTAAA
>JAKOSZ010000234.1 GCA_029776555.1 Bacillota bacterium
CGGGCGTTACAGGTATGCTCCCTATTCCAAAGAAGAGAGTTTTTTGTCCGACAAGCTTCTCACCGTTTTCAGCAAATCCTATGTGTCAAGCGACTACGCCAATAACATAGTTGTTGTAAAAACCCTTCCGGCTATGGCCCAGGCCGCGGCGTCGGCCATTGATTCCATGAAGTGGCCCGATATACTGGGCACAATAGCCGGGGACGATACCATCATGATTGTGTGCCGGGCTGAGAAATTTGCCGAAGACCTGGTGGCCAGGTTTAATAAAATGGCCCGTTAAAAGCCTTTGGGAAACCTGTCCCACCGTCGGGGAACAGAGGTGAGGTTGGCTTATGCTTTTGCAGCTTGACATCCACAATATCGCCCTGATAGAAGAAATAAGCGTTGAGCTGAGCGAGGGATTAAACATTTTGACCGGAGAGACCGGCGCCGGGAAATCAATTATCATTGACTCAATAGGGGCCATCCTGGGGGAAAGGCTGTCCAGAGAACTTATCAGGACCGGAAAGGAAAAAGCCTTCGTTGAGGCTATTTTCAAGTGCAAGGATGACAGGCTTAATGACATTTTTGAAAGCCTGGGAATAGAAGCGGAAGCCGATGGCACCCTGGTCCTCTCAAGGGAGTTCAGCGTAACGGGCAAAAACGTATGCAGGGTAAACGGGAGGATTGTTACCGCATCGGTGTTAAAAGACATTGGCCAAAGGCTCATAGACATCCACGGGCAGCACGACAACCAGTCCCTGCTTAAAACCGAAAGCCACATCGAGTTTCTGGATTCCTTCGGCGGAGAAAAAACAGCCTCCCTCCTGGAGGCTTACAGCGCCCTGCTTTCGGAATACAGGGAAGTTTCCGGGAAAATAAAAAAACTTACCCGGGACGCCGGAGAAAGGGAAAAACGCCTTGACCTCCTTAAGTTCCAGGTAGAAGAGATTAAGAGTGCCAGGCTAAAGCCCGGTGAAGAGGAGGAATTGCAAGCCCAGAAAAACATCCTGGCAAACGCTGAGAAGATTGCCGGAGCCCTGGCCGCTTCCTATGACGAGCTCTACATGAGCAATGAAGGGAATTTTTCGGTTTTTGACGGCATCAACAGGGCCCTCCTGGAATTAAAGAGCATTGCCCACATAGAAGAGCGTTACGGGGAGCTGTTAAAAAGGCTTGAGGACATAGTTTACAGGCTGGAGGACTTAATCGGCGACATTAGGCGCGAAAGGGACAGCGTGGAGTTCAACCCGGACCTGCTTGACAAAATCGAAGAAAGGCTTGACTTGATTCAAAGGCTTAAGAGGAAATACGGTTTTTCCATAGAACAGGTGTTAAACTACTTAAAATCCGCCGAAGAAGAGCTGGGTGAAGTTGAGACCAGCGAAGAGGCGTTAAATGAACTTCAGGAAAAGCTTAAGGCTATTGACGCCAGGCTGTTTGAGCTTTGCCTTAAGCTTCACGAAGAGAGGAAGAGGACCGCTCAAACCCTTGAGGAGATGGTGGCCAGGGAGCTGGAAGACCTGGAGATGCCCAAAGTGAAGTTTAAGGTATCAGTTGAGTTGGACGGGCAGAAAGGACCCTCGGGAGAATACGGGTACAACAGGCGGGGATTGGACCGGGTGGAGTTTTTAATATCCCCCAACCCGGGTGAGCCCTTAAAGCCCCTTTCCAAAATTGCCTCGGGCGGCGAGATGTCCAGGATAATGCTGGCCATTAAGGTAATACTGGCAGGCGTAGACAAAATACCAACCCTTATTTTCGATGAGATAGACATGGGTATAAGCGGCAAAACAGCCTACAGGGTAGGTGAAAAGCTGGCCCTGGTCTCGGGAAAACACCAGGTCATATGCGTTACCCACCTGGCCCAGATAGCCTGCATGGCCGACAGGCATTTCCTGATTCAAAAAGCCGAAAAAGGCCACAGGACCGAAACCAGTGTTTACACCCTCTCGGAAGAGGACAGAAAAAAGGAAATCGCCCGGATGCTCGGAGGCACCAAAATAACCGATATAACCTTAAAGCACGCCGAAGAGATGCTGGAAACCGCCAAATCCTTGAAATCTTAAAAAATAATAAAAACAAAGAGTCCCATGGCCTCTTGAAAAGGTCATGGGGCTTTTTTGCTTTTAATTGTTAGAATAAATGGCCTTCGCAAAGGTTAACTTATGAGTAGCAAAAATAAAGCCAAGCTGTCTTACTGACCCTATCACGCTTTGAAATCCCTTAAAGCAAAGCGTGATATTATTTACCCACTTGCGCGCGAGAAGCGAAGGAGAGTGTATCCATGAAATTCATCAGGGATTGCGGAAAGAAACTATTGGTTTTTATGGCGATTTCTTTTTTTGCCCTGGCCCTTTCCTACATCAGGACGGTATTTGTGCTCCCAAAGGAACTGACCCTGCTGGAAGGGGAAGAATATGTGTTCAACTTTAAAAGCCCTTTCCTTGTGCGCGTAACGGCTGATAAGGTGGGGGTTTTGAAACTGAACGACCAGGACATGGCTCAAAACGGAATAAGCCTGAGGCTTTCCGATTCTTTTTCTTTTAAGTCCCTGAAAACGGGAAGCGTCATACTGAGCATGAAAGTATTCGGTTTACTC
>JAKOSZ010000235.1 GCA_029776555.1 Bacillota bacterium
CATCGCAAAGAAAATCGGCATGCCCAATTATGACCACATTATCACCGGTGATATGTTAAGAAGCATGAGCGACGAGGAGCTTAGGGAAAAGGTCAGGAATGTCGGCATATTCTCCCGGGTTGTCCCGGAGCAAAAGATGCGAATCGTCAAGGCGCTCAAGGAAAACGGTGAAATCGTCGCTATGACAGGCGACGGTGTAAATGATGCGGCCGCACTGAAATATGCCGATATAGGCATTGCCATGGGCAAGCGCGGCAGTGAGGCAGCCTGCGAGGCCGCCGACCTTGTCTTGATGGACGACAATTTTTCCACCATTGTAGATACCGTCAGGGATGGCCGTCGCATTTATGACAACATCCGCAAGGCTGTTGGTTATGTGTTCACCATCCACATTCCCATTGCTTTTGCGTCCTTGCTCGCCCCAATGCTGGGCATAAGCCCCGACAAGCTCTTGCTGCTGCCGCTTCATGTGGTGCTCCTGGAACTCATTATCGACCCCACCTGTTCCGTGGTGCTGGAACGCCAGCCTGCCGAAACTGATGTCATGGAACGGAAACCCCGCAGTCCCAAAGAAAAACTGCTTACAGCAGGCTCTTTGCTCAAAAGCGTAATCCAGGGATTGGCGGTGTTTGCAGGATTTTTTGGCACATACTATGTTATGTTGACGCAAAACCCCCAAAACGCCCCTCTTGCAAGAGCGATGGGCTTAGCCGTTTTCGTGCTTGCCAATTTGTTTCTTGTGCAGGTCAACAGCTCCGGCCATGACTCTGTAATCCGGTCGGTCCAACGGCTTTCGAAAGATAAAATGATGTGGGCGGTCAATCTCGGCACCCTTGCAGGTCTGCTGCTCATCCTTTATTCGCCCCTGAACGTTTTCTTAAAACTTGCGCCGCTTTCAGGCGCACAGCTCTTTGCAGCGTTTGGAATTGCTGTCGGGTCTGTTTTGTGGTATGAGATTGTCAAGCTAAAAAAAAGGCTTTCCGGGAAACAGAGTGCCGGCCGTTAGATGCATGGCTGCTTTTACGGTAATAAAAGCCCCGGGTTGTTTTTAACAAAAAGTTATCTGTCCCTTCTCCCCTCTCTATGCTATTATTAATATATAACGGCATGGTACGGCGATGGGTAGAATGGGCTACATCGACTCACCCTTTCGGCTTTGCCCTGTTTGCCGGTATCTGAAAAGGGCCGGGAGAGCTTTCCTGGTATGCAGGATACGCCTTCGGTCCGGCGCTTTTCAGGGCTTTAATAAAGCGGCGGTTCAGGCCTTGAAATGGCTGGTGCCCGGCTTAATAAAAACACTTGTCAAGGAAGGAAAAGCCTATGAGTACAAAACTGCCTAAGCCTGAAATGCATGTGAGGTCTGTGCGTTCAGAGGAGATTGAGCTTAAATTCATTGTGCAGATGCCCAGAGCGCATGATTTTTCAAAAAGGGTCGAGGCCGGCGAGAAGGTCCCCGTATTTGTTTCCCTCCACGGGTCCGGAGGCCATAACTATTTAAACGGGCTTATGGAAGGAGCCGAGGGAACCGTAAACCTCGAATACGTGGACGACAGCTTCGAATACCCCTTTATCGTCCTTGCTCCCAGCCTGCCCACCAGGGAAGACGGACGTTATGCCTGCAGGGGATGGGGGGCAATCGCGGACCTGGTCATAAAGGCCTTGGACCTGGTGCTGGATGAATTCCCGGCGGACAGGGACAGGGTCTACCTGGGCGGCTTCAGCATGGGAGGCAGGGGCACCTGGGACGTGGCAATAAAGTATCCCGAAAGGTTTGCGGCGCTGGTTCCGGCAGCAGGCTGGAGAGAGACAGAAGGCCTGGAAAGGATCAAGCATCTGCCCATATGGGTGTTCCACGGGCTTAAGGACCCGGTGGTGTATTATTTCAGGGCAAAACCCCTGGTAGACAGGCTTCTCGAACTGGGAGCCGAGGTTACACTGACAACATTTCCCGGCGGCCACGTGTTGGAGAAGGAGATTTTCTCCGAGGGCACCATGCGCTGGCTGTTGAAATACACCGTTTCCGGCAGCGCAGCGAGAGCCCGGGAAATGGAAGAAAGAGAAGCCAAAGCCAGGGCATTGGAAGCTTCCCGTCCATGCGGGAAGGCTTATAAGGGTACGCCGGTGATTGACGGCGAGATAGACCCCGTATGGGACAGGGCCGAATTCCTGGAAACCAGGGTAAATGTAACCGGCAACGACAGCGCCTGGGCACGCTTTAAGCTCCTCTGGGATGAGAACTACCTGTACGTGCTGGCTGACGTGACCGACGCCACACCCGTTACATCCACCCAGGAGGTCAAGGACCAGGATTCGGTGGAGATGTTTGTCGACTACTACAGGAAAGGAAAGGGCGTATACGATGAGGGCTGCGGTCAGTACCGGGTCTCCAGGGAGAACCGGAAGTCCGGTTTCGGGCCCATTCTGCTTGAAAAATTCGTCACGGCGGTAAAGCCCACCAGTAAAGGTTACCTGGTAGAGGCGGCAATACCTTTCCATGAAGGGATAAAGGGCAGCGAGGGCATGACCATAGGCTTTGAGCTGAAAGTAAATGACGACATGGGCAACGGGAAAAAGGAAGGGGTAAAAGCCTGGGCCGATGACGGCAACAACGCCTGGGCCGACCCCTCGGTATTCGGGAAGATTCAGCTTGTGAAATAGTCACAGGAAGGTATTTTCCCCACCGGTCAGTTGTCGTATTTGTGACAGAAAGGAGCAAAAGGCAGGGGGGAGGCTTTCCCACTGCTGCTTAAGTAAAGGCAGGGCAATTTGTCGGCCTGTTTAAGCTTAAGTCAGCAGGATTATAAAAACCAATCCAACCTGGTAAAAGAGGTAGAAACGATCATGTGTAAAGGGAAGAACTGTTTTGTCATAAGCTGCCATGTAATGTGGAGGGAGATTTGCTATTTCGCATCCCTGTCCGAAAATATCCACAATATCAGGTTTTTAAGGCAGGGCTTGCACAACACCCCCGACTTACTGAGAAAAGAGCTGCAAGAGGCCATAGACGAGGTAGACGGCCAGTACCCGTATATTCTCATAGGTTACGGCCTTTGCTGCAACGGGATAGTGGGAATTAAAGCGCAGAAAAGCACTCTGGTAATAATGAGGGGCCACGACTGCATAACTTTCTTCCTTGGGTCCAAGGAGCGGTATAAGGAATATTTTGACAAGCACCCCGGCACCTACTGGTACACCCCCGGATGGATTGAAACGAGCTTACAGCCGGGGAAAGAGAGGTACGAGAAAATACTTAATGAATATATTGAAAAATACGGGGAAGACAACGCAGAGTACCTGATGGAGATGGAACAGGGCTGGTTGAAGGAGTATAACAACGCCGCTTACGTAGACCAGGGTTTCCTGGACAGCACCAAGTACAAGGAATACACAAAAGAATGCGCCAAATGGCTGGGCTGGAACTACGACGAGCTGACCGGCTCTACCCAGCTCATAAAGGACTTCTTAAACGGCGACTGGGATGAGGAGAGGTTCTTAATTGTAAAACCCGGGGAAACCATAGCCGCCTCCAACGACGACAACATTATCAAGGCAGACCCGTGAGTCACCGCCAGTTCTTTCTTCACTCGTCAAGCTCATCCTGGTATTTTACGAGTATGGATTGGGTTCCAAGGCTTTTCATCTCCTCTATAAACTCATTGATGTCCAAGGAGCCATAACAGAGTTTCTCTAATTGCATTTCATAGAAGGCCTTGTTCCTTTTGGCCAGTTCCTCCCTTAAGTCAAGACTGGGGTTAAATCCGTTGTGGGGAGGAAACGAGGATGCGTAAAGTGAATTAAATCTATCAAATATTACTATTGGTTCTTTCTCAGGGAACATTTCTTCAAATTCTGACTTAAACGGCATAATAAACCTGTTAAATATCCTGCTGCGTATGTCTCCTTTCGGTACTATTTTTCCATCTTCTATAGAGTAATCTGTACCTTCAAAACCATAATTCAGTAGCAAAAAATTCTCGGGACTTGAATTCAGCCAGTTTATAAACTGCAGCACCTCTTTTGCATGCTGGCTCTGCGAGCTTATGAACCATCCTATATTTAAAGGATTATTATTCAGCTCGATGCCTGGACATAAAGGTGATTGAACCCAGGTGTCTTTGTCAAAAAGAGGAGAAGGATTTAAACCGTAATAATGTTTTATGTAGGAAGCCGGTTTCTTTTCTGTAGATGTATAAATGTGCGTCATCGGATACCTGTTTAAAAACAAGGCCCAATTCTTAAAAGTGTCGGTCTCTTCAAACGGGATAAGCTTCATTTCCGGGTCATCCCTCCGGTATACTACATACCCGTCACAGAGGGCATACCCGTCATGGGCGGCAACAAACTCCCAAAACCCGTCCATAGGGTCACATTGCAGGGGATAAAATACAATCTCTTTTTTCTCAACCATGTTTGTATATTTTGTAAGGTCTTCAAAGGTTTCGATTTTTTCAATACCATATTTCTCCATAAGTTTTTGGCTTGTTACGGCAATCAACGAATAAAATCTGCCTTTGCCATAAGGTATGGTATAAAGCCGCTCGTTATACGTGACACTGTCTATCTCCTCCTGGCTGAAAGAGGAGAAATAATGTGGGGCGTAACTGGGCAGAAGGTCGGTTAAGTCCATGAAATGCCCTTCGATTATATATTTTTCTATTAACTGTCTTTTGCCAAAGTGTCGATATGGGACCCAAAGATGGGAAATATCATCAGGTCAAAAGGCTGCTCCAATTTTAGAAATCCTTCCAACAGTGCGTTTTCGGCTTCTACTGGTATTTCACCGTTGTCGTATTCTATAAACGAAATATTCCTTTTCCCCAGTTCACTCCTCGCTTCTGGTATGTCCCACATCAATCGTATGTCAAAGCCCAGGTTAAGGGTCTTGCTGAGTTGTTTTTCAATTTCATCAAAAACTCTTCGGACCCTCTTATATTCTTTATTAGATATGTACGGAGCATATATCGTCAGTGTAGTTTTTTCAGTGTTGGTTATTATATCAGTGATATCTGTTTCATCTGCATCATCTGCGTCATCTGTTATATTAGTGTTTTCAGTATTAACAGGGTTTTCATTTCTCCTGTCCGGCTTGTCGCAAGAGGTCACAACCATGGATAATGCAAGCATAAAGGCGAAAACCAGGTATTTTATCCTTATTGACATATTACCACTATCCTTTTTTCATTTTTTCTACAGGCAGCTGTATTTAATATACAGTCTAATCATAATATGTTTTTTTATCAAGACTGGAGTCGCCGGGGAGACTCATCTCTGACTCCTGAAAAAAGGATACCTTGGAGGATTTCAATTTGGAAATGCAGTGACATTCTGTGCAAAGCCTTACGATGCAGCTTTTATATATCCAATGCAACCAAAATCCAATGGAACATATATCCCCTGTATCCAGAAAGGCCAAGCATAATATATCCGTCAATGGAAAACATAATCGGGATCAGCGCAAAATCAGAAAACGCCGAGGATGTGCTTCGTTTTATTGAATGGGTGCACGCCAGCCAGGAGAATTACGATTTATTTGTGTACGGAATAGAGGGGAAGGACTATACTATTGAAAACGGCAGGTTGAAGAGACTGGGTGATTTCTATCTTACGAGTGACCCAGCGTTCTGGGATATTGACTATATGAGGGACGAGACAGCATTCTCAAGAGACTTTATGGCACAGTAAAATACATATCCGGCCTGGAAGAGGTGTTAAGCCCCAGTTATAAGTTGGACCTGACAGATGTTGTAAACTCGTCCAGCAAGTATATAACATACCCGGGAGATCGTAAAGAAAACAGCAGGTTACTTCTTTATGCTCAGGTCAATTGGGCCCAAAGGATGGCTTCTTCGGATAGACTAAATGATGCTATAAAGAGATTAGAGGAAGAATCAGGCACGGATGTCCTGACCAGTGCGCTGCAGGTTGCAATTAATAACTGGCTGGACAAGAAGAAAGAACCCGAGGAGTAAAATGAATGAAGCTTTTACCAACACACTTCTCCGCCAGTTTCAGTCAGAACGCAAACCTCTGCTTGTGCATAAGTGTTTTGATATGGACAAGGAGGCAATCCATATCCATGATGAAGGGAACAACTGCGATAATACTTAACATATTTCTGCTGTGTACGTTATCGGCAGGATGCCAAAGGGACAATAAAGAAGAAACGCCCGAGGAGGTCGAATATAAACCGGACCCCGCGACCATCGTGGTGTATGTGCCCGATACAGCAGACGAGTTTATAGAAGGGTAAAGACCTGGACGCCTGGAGACAAAATAATGGCGCGCCCAGTAGGACTTGAACCCGCAACCTTCTGATCCGTAGTCAGACGCTCTATCCAGTTGAGCTATGGGCGCGCAAACAGTGCATTTATAATGATAATACATCTCGGCTAAAAAATCAACCCATGGAGTGCATCCCGATTGTGTTTGTGCTCACTTTCACCGGCTGTTTAAAAGCTTGGGCATCACTTATTCTCTGTTGTGGAAACTGTTTTCAGCTTACCCGCACACGCTTGCCAGGAACCCCGCCACATCCTGAAACACGGCAGCATTGTTGCTGCTGCGGCAGATCATATGGTCCACCCCTTCATAGAATTTAATCATTTTCACCCGGGATGCGGCCTTACTGTATATATACTCCGCGCTTTTGAAATCCACGGCGTCGTCGTTTAGCCCCTGCCCCACGAACACGGGGCATGATACGGCCTCCAGTAGCGGCAGGCTCCTCTTCAAAAGCAGCATGAAATTGTAATAGGCCTTTACGGGGATGGAGACAAGGGCTCCAAGATACCTTTTTATGTGATTCTTACTCCCCGTGACCAGGTCATTCCTAATATTCTCAAAGACTCGCCTTAAATTCGGCACGTAAACAGGGGTATTCAGTGTCACCAGGGCAGCGGTCCCGTACTTCGCGGCCAGGTTTAAGGCAATAAGCCCGCCCATGGAATAGCCTACGAGGGCAACCTTCCCGTCCCTTTTTGCCAGAGACCTGAAGCTCTCCTCCGCTGAAAATATCCAGTCCATATACGTTGTGCTGACAAGGTCTTCTCTTGTTCCGGTATGCCCTTTTAGCGTGGGGCAAGCCACCGCATAGCCTTCACTTTCAAGGTAGTGAACGAGATGTTTTAGGTCCTCCGGATTTCCTCCAAAGCCGTGGATAAGCAAACATCTTACATCTGTGCCCATTTAAACCACCCTATGCCCAGGTATTAGATAAATCCCGCAAATCCGCCGGGACGGCTTGCATCGGAAAACAATAACCGCCGTTTCTTTTTTGAATGACACGGCCACAATATGGTATAATAAAAATTACCCGCCGAAGTATCTTTTACTAATTCAATGAGAGGTTATGCATATGTATTTTGAGGCAAACAAATCAATTTTATACTCCGATACCCTGGTCCCCGACATATTTATAACCGAATACCTGCCGTCAATGAGCGGAGACTGCGTTAAGGTCTATATATACTGCCTGTTCCTGGGCAAGCACAATATAAAGGCCTCTACCGAGGAGCTGGCAAAAAAGCTGGACTTAAGCATCGACAGGGTCAAAGACGCATTAACCTACCTGGAAAACGTCGGAGTGATAAAAAGGAACAACAGCGGGATGGTCATGGTAGATTTAAAAGAAAAGGAAATAAACAAGCTGTACCGGCTTAAGCTGACTTCCACCCCCGAGGAAGCGATATTGAGCTCCGAGAGAAACAAGAAGCGCAGCCAGATTATCTCAGCCATAAACAACACCTTTTTCCAGGGGGTCATGTCTCCGTCCTGGTATACCGACATTGACGCCTGGTTTGACAAGTACCAGTTTGAAGAGGATGTAATGTATGCCCTTTTCCAGCACTGCTACGACTATAAGGGGCTCTCCAAAAGCTATATAACCAAGGTTGCCGACAACTGGCACAGCAAGAACATAAGAAACAGCATAGAACTGGACAGGTATTTCATGGAATACCAGAAGTTTAAAGATATCAAGGTCAACATAGCAAAAAAGCTTAAACTTTCAAGAAACCTCACCGAATACGAAGAGGAGTACATAGAAAAGTGGGTCATGGATTACGGCTTCGACTTCAATATAATTGAACAGGCTTTAAAGAAAACCACCTCCAAAACCAACCCCAACTTCAAGTACCTGCATTCGCTGCTGGCAGACTGGCATGAAAAAGGCTTAAAGAGCGTGGAGGAAATAATTGAATACGAAAAGGCCCGTAAGGAAAGCGCAAAGGCCAAAAGCCAGCCTGCTTCCGCCAGAAGCCTTGTACCGCAGAAGGAAAACTACGAGCAGAGAGATTACGGCGACGACTACTACGAGAGCTTCTATAAAAATGTAAAAAATCGAGCCCGGGCTGAAATTCCGCGGAGTGCAGCAAGTGATAAAGCATGAGAAGAAACGTGCATGAAACGATTAAAATTGAATACGAAAAGAGACAAAAGGCCGCCTTTGACGATTTGCAGCTAAGAAAAAGGGAGGCCTTCGCCAGAATACCCCGGCTGGAAGAGATAGAGAAGGAGCTTATGCTTATAGGGGTAAGGTATAACAAACAGATTCTCTTGTCCGGAGGAAAGAGCGAAGAAGAGTTAAAGCGGCTTGCCGAAAGGATTGACTCCCTCAAGGCTGAAAGGCAAAGGCTCCTTAAAGACGCCGGCTTTCCGGACGATTTCCTGGAAATGAATTACCGCTGTCCAGGCTGCAGGGATACGGGCTACATTGTATCGGATTCCGGAATAAGCGAGAGGTGTTCATGCTACAAGCAGCTCTACTATTCCATTTTATTCATGGACTCTAACTTAAAGCAAGCTGAGAGCGAAAACTTTGACACATTCGATGAAAACTATTATCCTGACATAGCGGACCGTGAAAAATACGGGCTTGAAATATCCCCCAGGGAAAACATCCGCTGCATTAAGGAAAGCTGCCTTAAATTCATAGAGAACTTCAATTCGCCCCAGCAGAAAAACCTTTTTTTCAGCGGCCCTGCCGGCGTGGGCAAGACCTTTATGGCCAACTGCATAGCCATGGAACTCATAAAAAGGGGAGCCACCGTGTTATACCTGATGGCCCCTTCCCTTTTCAACATAATAAACGAGCACAGGTTCAAGTCCTACAGGGACGGGGATTTTGAGGACAACGGATACAGCAGCATTTTTGACGTTGAGCTTCTCATAATTGACGACCTGGGGACCGAACCCCCCAGCTCCGCCAGGTACGCCGAGCTCCTCAACATACTGAACACGCGCCAGATGAACAACCTGCTCAGGCCCTGCAAAACCATAATAGTGTCAAACACGGAGATAAAGAACCTGAAAAAGTATTACGATGAAAGGATAGTTTCCCGGATAATCGGGAGCTTTGACATTTTCAAATTTATTGGGGATGATATCCGGGCCCTTAAAAGAAGGATGGAATTAAACGGGGAAAGCTGACACAAAAAGAGAGCCTGAAGGGCCGAATGCCGGCCCCGGACAAGAACCGCTCTCTTATAGTAAAAGGCAGGGATAGGAAAAGAGCAATATTTAACAGCCGTCACATGGTCAGGATACCGTTAGGCGTATCCAGGATCATCAACACGTCTTCTTCTCTGCCGTTTTCAGCGTTTATATACACGATGAAATCCTTTCCGTTTAACCTCCCCTTGAATTCGTAGGCGAATATCTCTGTCTTGAAGTTGGTTGGAATGACTGCCAATCCCGAATCCAGGATTTCAAGCCTGGGGTTTATCTTCGCCCTGGCCTCTTCCATGGATATTCCGGGTGCCGGCAGGTTCCTTTGGGTGTGGGAGGACAGGTAGCTCTTCGCCTCAAAGCCAACCACTTCCCCGTTATCGAGGGCAATCTTAACCTTGATCAGGTCCGGGTACACAATAACCCCGTCCTGGCTATACGCATAGTTGATAACGGCCGTATTGTCCTCCTTTAAATAGTAGGTGTCCTTCATGTTATTAAAACCGTGGTCTTCCAGGAACTTCTTGCCCATAGCCTTTGCCTTGTCAACGTCTATGGTGGTTATGCCCACCGGACGGTCCCTCAGCATCCACAGGACGTGCCCTCCCTTTTGTGTTACGCTCACCAGGGCTTCCTCGCCGTCTTCTCCGTCCTTAAAGCTGACCCTGAAGTTGTATGTCTTGAAAGGTTCGGTTTCTGTTTTGTCAACATAGTCTATAGACTTTATCTTGTTTTTATCGAAGAAGTTTCTTACTCTTTCCTTTGCTTCCTCCACACTGACCTGGTCACCTGTAAGCCCCTGGGGTTTCGTCATCGCAATGTGGTCGGAAAAGGGGCCGTCGTAAATCAGCGTAGGGTATTCCTGGAATGTTTTATCAATGTTCTCAAACTGCTGCATGGTAAGGTTGGAGGAAGTGCGCCTGAATATGGATGGCCCTTTCTGCTGCAGCTCACCCCATTTTATCCTGCCTTCCGCCAGTTCCTCCTGGAGCTTGCCAAGGCTCTTTCCAAGGCTGACCGCAAATCCGTACAGTTTTTCAATGGTAGAATACTCTTTATCACTCAAAGGCTGCCCCTGCATTTCCTTATTATTAAGCGCATAGGAGAAATCCCCCACCTGTGTCAGGAACTTGGCCGTGTTAGCCAGTATCGGTTGGGAAACGGGCAGCTGTCCCAGGTTTGCCTGGGCAAGGTTGGCCTGCCTCCATGCCTCCTGCAGGATAGCCGCTGTTTTAACAGGCGACGCCGTAATCAGGGACTTCATGAGCAAAACCTCGACGTTGTTCACATATCCCGCCATATCGTAAAAAGCGCGGTTATACTGGTTATCAAGCTGCTGCCTCAACTGGGCGGCATGCTTATACTGGTACAGTCCCCATATTGCTACTGCCGCAATCGCCACCACGACAATGCTGTACATCTTTCTGTCGGAAAGCCTGCGTTTGAAATCCAAAAGCTTGTCTCTAAAACCCAAGGTTTCACCTCCTATTTACCGAAGTAGTGTTTTCCGATTTTTTTAACTATCTTACGGCTCCAAATCCACTTGCTGGTGGCCGTAGCAGGATTCCAGTAATATATGCAGCCGTTGGTAGGATCCCAGCCGTTTAAGGCATCCCTGGCAGCCTTTACAACAGTGGATTTTGGGTCTATTGGCACGTTAATCTGGCCGTCCGAAACCGCCGTAAAAGCCCCCGGCTGGTATATCACCCCTGCTATGGTTTTGGGAAACTTGGGGTCCTTGGTCCTGTTTATAATGACGGCTCCCACGGCAACCTGACCCTCATACGGCTCACCCCTGGCCTCTCCGTTAATGGCCCTGGCCAAAAGCTGTTCGTCGCTGATCCTGGAGCTGTTTTGGGCGTATGCGCTGAAAGACCGGATAACATGGCCCATTCCCATGGCCATGAGCGTCTCTTCTCCCGCAATGCCGTCAGGATTTAGTCCCTTGACCTCCTGATACTTTTTAACAGCCTCTTTTGTGTCTTCGTCGTAAAAACCGCTTACGTCCCCGCTATAATAGTAACCCCAGTTTTTGAGCCTCTGCTGAAGGTCCATAACCGCCTCACCCGCGCTTCCCGGCCCCAGGTCGGGGGATACGGGCGCAATATAAGGAACGTCCCAGGGAAACGTGGAACTAAAGGCCAAAAGCAGCAAAATAATAATGGCTGTACACTTAAAGACCTTTATAGCGTTGCCCTCCCTTCTTAACAAATCCGCTTTCTACCTTGTTTTGCTAATATTACAGCCTCTTACTGCAATTCCGTTTAATATTTTTTGTTTACAGAAGTTAAAATATGCACATGAAAGGCCGTGCATATTTTGGCGTTTATTGCGCGGGAGAAACAACTCAATTATAATTTATAGTGCAAACCCATATTAACCACTGGAACATTGAGGTGTTGCCATGGATGTTTTGTTCCTGACAGTTGCGGCCGGCGGCGGACACGTAAAAGCCGCAGAAGCGTTAAAGGAAAAAATCGAAGATGTATATCCCGGCTCAAGGACTCTCATTGTGGATACTTTCAGGTACGTCAACCCAATTATCAACAAACTGGTCATTGGCAGCTATCTCAATACAGTAAAGGCAACCCCTCAGATTTACGGCAAACTCTACGAGCTTGCCGAATCAGGGGACAACATGTATGACTTAAGCAGGAATATTAACAAAATGCTTTCCCACAGGATAAAAAACCTTATCAGGGAGTTTAAGCCCGATATTATTGTCTGCACCCACTTTTTCCCTCTCCAGATGCTCTCCGGCCTAAAGAAAAAGAAAGTAGTCAATATACCTGTGGTCGCGGTCCTCACCGATTTTGTAACCCACTCCTTCTGGGTGCATGACTGCATAGACGCTTATGTGGTCGCCCACCAGTACATGAAAGTTGAAATGGAAAACAGGGGTGTATCGCCGGATATTGTGTTCCCTTACGGCATACCGGTCTCCGCCGATTTCCTCAAAAAGAAGAACCGTGCCGAAATACGGAAAGAATTTGACCTGGAGGATAAGCCCACGGTGCTTATCATGGGCGGAAGCCTTGGTTTCGGGGAAGTGCGGGACACCTTTCTTAACATGTTAAACAGCAAAAAAGACATTCAGATAATCGTCATAACCGGGAAGAACGAAAGGCTCAAAAACAAGCTGGATAAGTTCTCCGTTAATGCCACGAAAAAAGTAAAGGTCTTCAGCTACACAAACCGGGTGGCGGATATTATGGACGCGGCTGACTTTATCATCACGAAACCCGGGGGAATGACCATTTCAGAAGCCCTGGTAAAAGAGCTCCCCATATTCATTATCTCCCCCATTCCGGGCCAGGAAGAGAGGAACGCCCAGTACCTGGTCAACAACGGAGCCGCGGTGAGAATATACGAAAGCGCCTACAGCGCCATTGACCAGATAATCGACAACCCCTTAAGGATAAAACACTTAACGGAGATGGCAAGGCACCTGTCTAAACCCCATGCCGCCGAAGATATTGTGGGCCTTATGAAAAGCCTTGTGGAAAGGAATAGAGAAAGCGCTTCCCCTTTGGCGGAAGCGAAATAAGGCCGTACCGGTCTTTAGGCTTTGCCCTTAATTTTCCTAACGGATAATAACCATCTTTTTTATAAAAATTGAAGGAGCAGCCTCTTCAGTTTAACCCTTTGGGACATCCTTATGCTCTCAGCGGGATGATTAAAGTTTTTCCCCGAAATTGTCTAATACAGCTCAATCACATTTATGTCCTCTCCGCATACCTCTATTGCAGCTTCCAGCTCCCTGTTCCTGCAGGTGAAAACCAGTATTTGCCTTTCTTCGGCCATTTGGCCCAACAAGGCCAGGGCGCTTGCCAGCCGGGAGTCGTCGTAATGGGCAAAGACCTCGTCAAATATAAAGGGCAGGGTCTCATTTGCGCTTGAAAGGGCCTGCGCCGCGGCAATCCTAAAGGCAAGGTATACCTGCTCTATTGTCCCAAAACTAAGAGAGTCCACCGGAGCCACATTGCCGGTTTCAGGGGAAATGAGGCTTATCCTCATGTCGGCATCGGCCCTGACATCCTGGTACCTGCCGCCGGTTATTCTTTCTATAAGCCGGCTCATGTGGCTGTTAAAGCGGGGCAAAAAGCCCCTTTGCAGCTCGTCAAAGGCCTCTTCCATTACCTCCAGCGCCGTTTTTAAGGAAAACTCCGTATCCTCCAGTTCCTTTTTCCTCTCCATTAGCCGCCGGATCTCCTCTTCAACAGCCAGGAGGCTTTCTTCCACGTCCTCTGCCTCCCTCAGGAGGGTCTCATACTCTTTTATCCTGAGCTCTGCCTCCTTTATGCCCTCTTCCGCTTCTTCAATAATGCCTTCTATGTCTGCTGCCGCGACATCCTCAATATCGCAGGCCTCATCTTCTCCGCAAGCAGCCGTTTCAAGGCCCTTGTGCCCCGGGCCTTTTTCTCCCTCATAGCCTGCCTTAAGCTCAAGCAGTTCCTTTTCGGCAGCCTGCCTCTCCCCTGAAATCCTCTCAAGGGCTTCAAGTACGTCCTCCCGGCTTCTAAAAGGGGTACCGGTTAAGGCCTCCAGGCCCTTAAGGCACCCTTCAACCCCGTCCGTCGCGCTTTTTACCCTGGCTTCAATTCTCTCCAAAGCCAGGGAGCTTTCCCTGAATTCCTCAAAAGATCTTCTTATGCCGGTTATAAAATCATCGTCGGGCAGTGACGGGTTTGCATCCGCGCCAGCCAGCTTATGAATTGCTTCCCTTAACTCTTTTTCCAGGGCGGAATACTCTTTCAAGCAGGCAGTCCTTTGGTCCTCCAGGCGGCTTAGCACTGTGCCCAGGTATCCGGCGTGCCGGGCTCTTGCCCTTGTTTCGGCCGTTTTCCTGTGAAGCTCTCCCACACTTGTGACCCCTATGGAATCCAGTGTCTCTTTGAGCTCTTTCCGCAACCTCTCCATCTCTCCCGGAATAGCTTTCCCTGATCCGGGTTTTAACCCCTGGGCCCTGTATAGCGACAACAGCCTGGCATTAGCCCTGCGGCTCCACCAAAAAAGCACTGACGAAGCCGCCAGAGCCGGCAGCGACAGCAGGAAGCTATACACGCGGCCCGCCAATCCCCAGGCTAAAAGGAAGACTGCCGCCGCAGTCAAAACGGCGGCCAGGGCTATAAGCCGCTTCCCTTTGCCCTTCAGTTGGGCCGCCTTCCGGTCTACTGCCAGTGCCTTTTCCTGCTCTTCCTTAAGCCTTTCAAGCTGGGCCTCAATGCCTATAACCTTCTCCTCGGCCTCTGCCAAAGAGACTTCCGTACCAAGCGAATCTCCCGCCTGGGCGCTTATTTCCTTCCACTCCCCGGACACTCTCTCTATTTCCGGCTCCAGCCTCTTTATTTCATTAAGGACCGCTTTCAAATTGCCGTGGGCCGAGTAGAGGGCTTCTATATCCTCCGTTTTGACGGCTGAAAAATCCTTAAGCTCCGAAAGGGTATCTTTGAGCCTCTTCTCCTCTTCCAGGGCCGTTTTGAGCTCTTCCATAAAACCGTCAAGGGTTATCAGCATCTTATTTATGCCCTTTTCCTTTTCCGCAAGCTCTGCGGCCCTGTTTCTGGCCTGGAAGTACCTGTTCAGCCCTACAAGAAAAGACTTTCTTTCCTCCAGGCCTTTTAAAAGCTTTTTCTCTTCTTCAAGGAGCCTGGCAATTTCCCCGCGCCTCTCCCACTTCTTAACGAGCTGGCCTTGATACTCTTTTAGCTCATCCAGCCTCTTAAGTACCCTGTCATAGGGCCTGACACTGGTCCTGTCGGTGCCCACATTGGTCTTCAAGG
>JAKOSZ010000236.1 GCA_029776555.1 Bacillota bacterium
GATTCCTTTCAGCGAGGCGGGGAGGGTGCGAGCCCGGCAGGTAAGTGCAGTTGAAGTTCTCCTTTGAGCCGTTGGCTGAAAGTTCAAGTAGGTCAAACCGGAGCTTCCGCCGTTAAAAGGAAGGGCGTATCAGGTCTAATAAACCTCGTACGTTAGAGTGGGCTTTACGGCCAATTTGGGTGGTACCGCGAGGAACTTACTCCCCGTCCCTTAACACAGGGGCGGGGAGTTTTATATTAACATTGGAGGTGTCTTTATGATTGTAGTAATGTCCCAGGGCGCAACAAAGGCCCAGATTAACGATGTGGAGAAAAAGCTGGTCCAGCTTGGTTTTAAAACCCACGCAATTTATGGCCAGGTCAAGACGGTAATAGGGGCCATTGGCGATAAAAGGCTGTTAAACACCGAGTCCATAACATCCATGCCCGGTGTGGAAAGGATTGTCCCCATCATGAAGCCCTATAAGCTGGTGGGGCGTGAACTTAAACCCACACCCACGGTAGTGGATGTGGGGGGAGTAAAAATCGGTGGGCCTGAGCTGGCGGTAATTGCCGGGCCCTGCGCCGTTGAAAGCGAAGAAGCCTTGATGGAAACCGCAGTCAAGGTAAAAGAGTCGGGAGCCAGAATCCTTCGGGGAGGGGCTTTCAAACCCCGCACCTCGCCCTATTCTTTCCAGGGGCTGCAAAAGGATGGCCTTGAAATCCTGGCGTCGGTCCGTGAAGCCACCGGCCTCAAAATCGTATCCGAAGTACTGGACACCAGGGACGTGGAAACAGTGGACCGCTATGTGGACATGTTCCAAATAGGGGCCAGGAACATGCAAAACTACCGGCTGCTGCAGGAGGTAGGAATGACAAACAAGCCCGTCCTTTTGAAAAGGGGGCTGGCAGCAACCATTGAGGAATGGCTGATGGCCGCAGAATACATCGCTGCCACAGGAAACAGCCAGATAGTCCTCTGTGAAAGAGGCATCAGGACCTACGAGACGGCTACCAGGAACACCATTGACATAAGCGCCATAGCCGTGATTAAAGAGCTGTCCCATTTGCCTATTGTCGTTGACCCCAGCCACGCCGCGGGAAACTGGAAGTACGTTGGGGCAATTGCAAAAGGTGCCGTTGCCGCAGGCGCCGACGGTTTAATAGTTGAAGTGCACCTGGACCCGCCATCAGCCTTAAGCGATGGCCCCCAGTCACTGAGGCCGGAAAAGTTCCATCAGTTGATGAAAGAAGTCGGGCTTGTGGCCCAGGCCGTTGGGAGAAGCCTGTAATTAAGAAAGGCGTTACGGGTTGACGGCAATAAGAAAAACTTATTCCCGTCAATCCGTTTTAACTTCCTCGGCTACATCCGCATAACACATTACCCTGTTTTTCCCCGTTTGTTTGGCGGCGTATAAGGCCTTATCGGCCAATTCAACAACCTTTCTTATATTTTTCGAATCACTGGGATACTGGGCTATGCCGCAGCTTACCGTAATCTGTTTCCTGTTTTTCCCCTTCCCTATGTATATCTGCTGCTTATCCAGCTGCCTTCGTATCCTCTCGGCCACATTCTTCGCCAGGAAAATGTCCAGGTCCCGTATGAGTATTAAGAACTCTTCGCCCCCGTATCGCACGGGAATGTCCGTCTTTCTTATGTTCTGCTTGATAATGTCCGCAAAAAAGCAGAGGATTCTGTCTCCCCACACATGCCCGTAAGTGTCGTTAAAGCCCTTGAAGTTGTCTATGTCAAACATCAGTATGTTTATAGGCATGCCGGAGTAATCCGAATACTGGGCCTCATCCATCAGCTTTTGCTCAAAGTAGTGCCTGTTGGCAAGCCCTGTCAGCTTGTCTGTCCTGGCAAGTTTGAATTCCCTCCTGTGCAAATCCCCATACTTTCTTATCTCCCTGCTCAAAACCGTCATGGCGTACGTGGCGGAAGAAAGGTATATGGCCCGGATGACAAGTCTTGCGAAATCTACTTCCGCCAAATCAAACCGATAGGCCAGTATGGAAAAGACCAGGTGTTCCGCAACGCATACCACTCCGGCTCTGAAAGTGGACAGCACATTTCCTTTAAACCCGCTGTAAGCCAAGATAAACAAGTACAATACATAGAGTTCCGCCCCGGCATTCCCCTGAAGGGCCGTTAAGGCCGAAACAAAAGTTATATCCAGGTGCAATGCCAGGCTATGGCCTGTTTTGCCCTGGTTATTTAATATGTGGGAGGTCACA
>JAKOSZ010000237.1 GCA_029776555.1 Bacillota bacterium
AGTGATAAAGAAAGCGCCGATGGCTCCTTGGAAGAGGTCGCAAAGCTGGTGGAAGAAAAGCTTGCTGTTATAATGTCTTCGCCGAAGCAGTCTTCGGATCCGCAAGCCTATATTGATGCTCACCGGGAAGAATACGAGCTCATTAAAAAGCTTGGCGGCGAAAAGGCCTTGCAGTATATGCTGTCCCAGTTTGAAAGGGACAATGCCGAGGGCCTTCGCGGGCATATCATGATGCGGCTGTGCAAGGACCTCCTGGGTGTGCGCAACAATGTGACTGACGAGAATCTCACTCCGCAGGAGTGGTTCAATGCCCTTTCCATCAGGCAGGAAGTTAAGCTGCCGGACTTTGAATATGACGGGAGCGACCCCCTGGAAAAGCTGGTATACGCTGTTGAGACGGAGAAGTACTCTCAACCTCAACGGGGATTTACTGTAGTGGCACCGAAAATTTTCGGGAGCTACGGAGAGGGCGGACTGTTAAAGGTATTTGTTACCACCTACAGCGCAACCTACAGGCTTTACGGCAATGTGCTGGATATGGTGGGCGGAAGCGTCGTGCCGTCGGCCATTACTTTCAGGAAGGATGCCAGCGGCAGTTACCTGCTTGAAAAATATGAGCAGGCAAAGGACGGAGCCTACTTTGCATCGTCCATCAGGGAGTACTGCACGATGCCTGTATCGGGGAAGGAAATACCCGGGCTTGCCGATAAAATAATCAGCCATTACGGTAATCGTGAGGACCTGCGCACGCTCCAGTGGCAAAACCTGGCTAAGCATCTTAGGACAAACGACGTTAAAGACGCGGTTCTTTATAACTCCCTGGGCGAGGTTGAGTTTGTCTTGAACAGCCCGCAATACAGGTAAAATGTGTTTAACATTCTTTTAATACAGTGCGAAGCATATAAAAGACCGGCATATCGCCGGTCGCTTTGTTTATTATAAGCAGGGGGTATATTTTATCAACAAGACCAGGGGCGTTTTGTTACAACGCGGGTTAACGGTGGCCCAATGTCAACAGGTTTTTATATTTCAAGAAGGCTATTACGTCTGGCAGAGTGGCAGGGTTAAACAGCGAACAAGCTTCCTCAGTCAGCAAAGCTCAGTCCCTCAAAAACGTCTGCCGAATACAGCCTGTTTTCCCTTATGGTAAAACCATCCACGGCAAACCAGCCCTTTATCCCCGCTGCCGTTTCAGCAAGGCACCATTCAATGCCGTCGCAGCCCAGGAGCTTCAGCGTGTCACCGGCTTTAAGCTCCGCCGCCACTTTTTTACTCTTTGGCTTATCGTAAAGCTTCAGGCTGGTTTTTAGCTTCAGAGGTTCGGCCTCATACCTTACCGGGTAAAACTCCCTTTCGATTCCCTCAAGCAGGTGGTTTTCGTCAAGCTTGTATTCCTTTTTCACGAACCAGGTCTGCAGCACCAGGGGTCTTATTGAGGAAATTACCCTGCCGTTTCCAGGTATATGCCCGCCTTTTGCGCAAAGCTCTCCCACCTTGCCCATGAACTTAAGCTCAGACCCGGTATAGGAGTAAAAATATGTCTGCTCATCACTGCTGGGGCCAAACTCCTGGATGGCGATTTCCTTAAAACCGTCGCTTTTGTCGATGTCAACGATGTAAAGCTTCCTGTCAAGGCTGCTGCCGTAGCTTTTTACCTCAACATTGTTGACCTTAAGGAGAAAAACATTCTCATACTCGCCGAATACCTGGTAAATTATCCTGTCCTCCCTGCCGTCCCCGTTTAAGTCGGCAAAAGCCTCTTCATAAGGCATATCCTCATCAAATTCATAATCCTTAAGCCGGCTTTCCATACTGTTTACCAGGTCAAGGTCATCCACCAGGTAGAAATTCCAGGTAAGTTCCTTCTTTCTTATGGCCTCGTATACCTGGTCCTTCCTGACAGCTTTTTTTAACTCACGCTGTTCCTCCATGAGTTCACCGGAAAACTCAATAAAGTCCAGGTAAACAAAATCCTGCTCCACTTCAAGGCCGGTAATGCATTCCCGCTCAAAGAGCTTTGTCAGGGGCCGAAGGCTTCCTTCAGCGGTGTCGTAAACGTAGAGATTGCCGCCCGTTGGCACAGCGCCGTAAGCATACTGGATTACCATGAGCAGGTACCTGCTGTCCAGCCATGCCAGCTTCTTGGGAGTGAACTGGTCCCTGACGTTTTTATTCTCAGCCAGCTTTTCCATGGTCAGCACGACCTGGCGGGTATTCCTCTCAATATCATAGATATAGACATTGCTCAAAAGCTCCCACTCATAAGGAGACAGGTAGGCTATCCTTTTTCCTTCGGGGGATATGGAAGGAGGAGATGGCATGTTGCCGCAAATAACCCTTTCCACGCCTGACTTTAACACTATTTTGAGCTCAGGCTCCGGTCCCGTTTTATAAATCACTCAGTTCCCATCCCCCAGGTCTATTTCCATCTGGCTTTCTTTCGTACTGACATCCGTTTGGACACTGCCAGGCCTGGCGTTTGCCTTATCCTCCAGGGGCTTATGGTCAAGCCCGGCTTCGGAGGAGGCGGCTGCATTTGCCGGTACGGCTCC
>JAKOSZ010000238.1 GCA_029776555.1 Bacillota bacterium
CTCCCGCCGGATGCTACCTTATTTTTACGATGCTTACCTTCTTCCTTCCCACCACTGCCGCTTCCCTGCCGTTAAAAAGGCTCACCCGGTCAATGTCTTCATTGGAAGAGTACTTGAAGAGGAGCTCCCCGTCATCATTTATAAACAGCACTTCCCTGCCCGTATTTACGGCAATCACGCCGTCACCCGCGTCCATATCTTCCACGGAGCCTTCCAGGGTATATATGTCCTTTATATCTCCCCTTGAGTCCACTGTTTTTATGGCGCTCCTGTTCCGGTTTGGGCCCTCGCCGGAACCCACGACGCAAACCACTTTACTGTCCCCGCAGGGAAGGCAGGCGCTTATCACGCCCAGGTCATGGCTCCACTCCTTTTCACCCCTTAAGTTTACGCCCAGGATCCTGGAGTGGTCCAGCGCCGCTACCGTCCCGTCCTCAAGAGGCCATACCGAAGGGAATATGGCGTTTTCTTCGGCATAGCTTCCAATGGTCCTGTTTTCTCTTATGTCTATAAATTCCAGGCAGGCGTCGGTCCTGGCGCCTTTTATGTTCACGGTGCTCAACACCAGTGTCTGGCCGGAGCCCAACAGTTTTGCGGACAAAATAAACGAGTCGGCTTTGGCCAGGGCATAGATCCAGTTGCCCAGGGGGTCGTACACCTGTACCGCTCCCTGGTAGCCCTCCTTCTTGTGCACCACACACACATAGCCCTTCCCGTTGACGTCAACGGCCAGGATGTCGCCTCCTACGGACTTTTTCCACCTCAGCCTGGTCTCGTCAAACATGTAGAAATCCCTGCCCCCCATGTTCACGGCCAGCAGTCTTTTTCCGGCTTTGGCCAGGAAGGGCTTGACCCCCGGTATCATCCTCCAGTAGCTCTCTTTTCCCTGCTTGTCCAGCCACCTTATGCTGTCACTGCCGTATTTCACCAGGTAATTCCCGTAGGCTTCAACCGCCGAGCCGTCCCTGCAGTTCAAATCAAAGACGGAAGATGCGGATTTTGATGCTTTATTTCCCTCAAACACCCTATCCCAGAGGGCTTTAAAGAAGTTCTGCCGCCCTGTTTCCTCTCCCCCGGTTTTTGCGTTTGCAAACAAAACCGCTGCCAAAAGCACCAGGAGCAGCATCAGGAAAGCCAAAACGCTCAAACCGCCCCGGTATTCTCCTCTGTTTTGATCAGCCCTGTTTGTATCCAACACATGACACCTCGGGTTCTTTTGTAAAATGGCCTGAGGTCAGGGCCCTATCTTCCCCTGACAAGGATTATTTTATCACACTAAACCCCGCTGTTGAATTATATCCGTCAACCGGTAAAGGGGCGCTCCCGGATCCTCTTTACCCCTTCGGCCAGGATGACGGTAAGGAGGAAAAAGCCCAGGCAGCCGTACAGAGGATAAAACAGGGAGATAAGCCTTGAAAAACCGAGCCCGGCCATGTGGACCGCTATTGCGCAGCTGATGACTGTAAAAGCCTGCCTGTTTATTCTGACAAGCCCGCATACCCTTTCGATGAAGCAAAAGCCGGTGGTGACGGCCGAGACAAACATGGCAGACCAGAGTATTATGCCGTAGAAAAGGCTCAACGCCGCGTCATAGTTCCGGGCTATACTGAGCATTGGCATTTCATCCGCCAGGGACTGGGGCCTGTACATCAGCAGCGTAAAATTCACCAAAAGCGCCGCGGCGCAGATGGTCATCCCCCCGGCAACGCCCCCCATCAGGGCTGCCCTTCTGCTCCTGATAAAGGGAAGAAGGTTGCACAGCGCCACGCTGGAAATCACCGTGTTATACCCCACGTACATCAGCGATGACGCCAGCCAGTTGCCAAGGAGCCCGTGAAGCGCCACGCAGGGGGAGAAGACGGCAATGTCCTTTAAAAAAATTGAGACAAGGCTTACCAGCAAAATCCCTGTGGTGAGAAAGGGAGCCGCAATGCTGCTCAACATCACAACTCCCCGGATCCTCGTCAGGAGCACTGTCATGGTCAATAAGGCCGCCAGGGCCACCCCATACCTGGCGGGTATCCCCGCCCAGCCTGCCAGGATACTGCCGGACCCGGCAGTCATCACCGTGAAGAGTATAAAGGTAAAGGTCACCGCCAGCATTTCCAGAAGCCAGCCTAAAGTCCGGCCTACCGCGGGATAAACCAGCTCCTCAAAATTCCTTATCCTGTGGGCATAAACCTTTTCCAGCACTATGGCGCCGGTAAGGGCGAAGAGCACACCGCTTAAAATGCTGCCCCATAAGCCTTTTTGGCCGAAGCTGGTGAAAAACTGCACAATCTCCTGTCCCGAGGCAAAACCTGCCCCGATGATGGTGGTTACGTAAACACAGGCGATTTTTGCCGCGCTTTTCAACTCCTCCATAAAAAAACTCCCGCACAGAAAACAGTCTTACACTAAATCTATGCGGGAGTTTTTGCCGTAATTACGCCGCCTGAGCCCTGGCTATTTTTTAATGGAATCCATAAGCTTTTCGTACTCGGCCCTTACGTTGTCAAACTCCTTCCTGTTGACGACGAGATTGCTATACTTGCCGTTTTTCAATACGTAATACTGGTTGGCATTCTTGGGGACAAAATCAA
>JAKOSZ010000239.1 GCA_029776555.1 Bacillota bacterium
GCAGGTGGCTTACGGGCTTCATGGAGCGGGGGGTCAGGATGGTGGAAAGGGACAAGAACCACCCCAGCGTTATAATGTGGTCCCTGGGGAACGAGTCGGGCTATGGCCCCAACCACGACGCCATGGCCGGTTGGATACGGAATTACGACCCCAGCCGCCCCATACACTACGAAGGCACCGTTAACTACGGCAAGAAGGGCTGGGGGGACGGAGTGCCGGCCTCGGTGGACGTGATCAGCTGCATGTACCCGAGCCTGGACAGGCTTGAGTTCCTGGCCATGCGGCCTGACGAAAACCGGCCGGTGATAATGTGCGAGTACTCCCACGCCATGGGCAACAGCAACGGGAACCTTAAAGAGTACTGGGAGGTTATAAGAAGGCACAGGCGCCTGCGGGGAGGCTTCATATGGGAGTGGGTGGACCACGGGATTAAGCAGAAGACCCCCGAAGGCCAGGAATGGTGGGCTTACGGCGGCGACTTCGGCGACAAGCCCAATGACGGCAATTTCTGCATAGACGGCCTCATCTGGCCCGACCGGACTCCCCACCCCGGCATGTGGGAATGCAGGAAGGTGTTCCAGCCGGTAAGGGTGGAAGCCCTGGACCTTTTTGAGGGGAAAGTGAGGATATATAACGAATACAACTTCTCCGACCTGAGCGGTCTTGACATATTCTGGCACGTAACCTGTGACGGGAGGACGGTGCAGTCCGGCAGCCTTGAAAGGCTGGCGACCCCTCCGGGCGGAAGGGATGAAGTCCAAGTCCCTTACAGCATGCCTGCAGCCGAGCCCGGAGCCGAGTACTGGCTGATGCTGAGCTTCAGGCTGGCCCATGACACGGCCTGGGCCGAAAAAGGGCATGAAGTGGCCTGGGAGCAGTTTAAGCTCCCCGCAAGCTCACAGCTTAAGCCGGCGGTGCGGATAAAGGACATGCCCCCCCTTAAACTGGAGAAGTCCCGGGGAGAAGCCGTTATATCCGGCAGCGGATTTAAGCTGGTATTTGACATGGAAAGCGGAAGGATGCTCTCCTATACCGCGGGAGGGAAAGAGGTCATAAAAGAAGGCCCTGTCCTCAACGTGTGGAGGGCCCCCACCGATAACGACGCTCCCAGGCAGGCCAAGTGGTGGTATGAATGGGGACTTGATTCGGTAAGGCATATGCTTAAGTCCATAGAAGCCGAGCAGATTGGGGATAAAGCTGCCCGCGTATCGGCGGAATACGCCGCCCAAAGTACTGCCAAGGGCGAGATAATCAACTGGCGCATTGTGTACACCGTTTACGGCAGCGGGGATGTGGTCATAGACCTGGAAGTTTTCCCGGATATGAGAATTCCCACCCTCCCCAGGCTGGGACTCACCATGGGAATCCCGGCGGGCTATGAGACCTTTACCTGGTACGGCAGGGGTCCCCAGGAGAACTACTGTGACCGCAGGGAGGGAACGCCGGTGGGCCTGTACACCGGTTCGGTGGACCAGCAGTATGTTCCCTATATAAAGCCCCAGGAGAACGGTAACAAGACCGATGTGCGCTGGGCGGCCCTCACCGATGAAGACGGGGCCGGACTGATGGTGGCCGGGATGCCAACCTTCGAGGTCAGCGTACACCACTACACGGCGGAGGATTTCACCAGGGCAAAACACACGTATGAGCTGAAGCGGAGGGACGACATAATCTTAAACATAGACTGGAAACAGGCGGGACTGGGAGGAGCCAGCTGCGGACCCGACACCCTGCCCCAATACCAGGTGAAACCCGAAAGGGTGGAGTTCAGGATAAGGCTCAAGCCCCTCGGCGGCCCGGAGGACAAGCCCCAAATGCTGAGCCGCCAGGTAATCCTCTGACAGGGAGCACAGGGGGACGGTTCTTTTGTGCACTTCGCAAAGGGAACTGTCCCCTTCAATTTTTACAGGAAAGATGGCTGTAAACCAGAGGGACTAAACCAGAGGGACGGTTCTTCTGGTACACACACGGGGACGGTTCTTTTGTACACACACGGGGACGGTTCTTTTGTGCACTGCGTAAAGTAAACTATCCCCTTTAATATTTGCAAGAAAGATGGCTGTTACCCATTCAGGACAGCAGCCATCTTTTCATTTTTGCCGGCCTTTATTTGAGCTCCGCCAAGGGGATATGTGCATAAAGCCTGGGCAAACTAAGCATAAGAAGCTAATTGATTAAAGGTGGTGGCAGCGGCATATGTTCAGCGGACACAGGCTTGAAAGGGACGGAGACGGGTATACACTATTTTTGTATGTAGATATGAGCCCGGTGGAGTTTTCGGCGGAGCTGGGCAGCGGCGATGAAGAGATAAGCGCGGAACTGCTGGCTAAAATCCAGGACTATATAAAGACAAACCTGAAGGGTGTAAAGGTAACCGCGGTCAAATTAATGCTCGGCACGGCGGTGGCGGCCTCGGTGGTTCTGGGGGGAGGGACCGTTACCCAGGCCGCAGCCCCGGGGACTGCGGCGGTGGTTTCAGAAGCCGGTGTGCCGGCCACTCATACGGTGCAGCCGGGTGATACCCTGTGGGCCATATCAAAAAGGTACGGCCTGACTGTTGACTTTATTAAGAGGATAAACGGCTTGACCGGCGACACCATATACCCCGGGCAGAAACTGAAGCTGGCCGAGACGGTTACAAGGTACCTCAACCACACCGTCCAGAAGGGAGACACCCTGTGGGCAATTGCCCAAAAGTACGGGACGACGGTGAATGCGCTGAAGACATTGAACAAGCTTACATCCGACACCATTTATCCGGGGCAGAGCCTTAAGGTGAAGGAGATTACGGGAGTTGAGCATATCGTCAAGGCGGGGGACACCCTCTGGGCCATTGCCAAGGGATACGGCTCAACGGTGAACGGGATAAAGGAGGCCAACAGGCTGGCCGGGGATACCATTTACCCGGGACAGAAACTATTAGTTCCCCTTTCTCCCGGCGGCCAGGGGCCGGGGCCCGTGTACCAGTGGCCCGATGTGACCTATGTGGTGCAGCCGGGGGATACGGTTACGTCCATAGCAAAGAAATTCAACACCACCCCGGAGGCAATTCTCAGGTACAACTACATGAGCCCCGGTGAATGGCTTGATGCCGGGGACAGGATAGCCATATCAGGCTATGCCCCCCGGGTTTACACCGTTACCCCCGGTGAGGCCAAGGCGCCTGCCAGGGTCGGCAAGGTGGTGGACTGGGTCCTGGAAGGGCAGTACATTTTAAAGCGGGGCAGCGTGTTCACCGTGGTGGATGTCAACACCGGCTTACAGTTCAAGGCCAAGATGGGAGGGGGCTATAACCACGCCGACATCGAACCGCTGACTTCGGCGGATACCGAGGTCATGAAGCGGATTTTTGGCAGCTGGCAGTGGTCGCCCAGGGCCGTGGTGGTGTATATAAACGGCATGAATATTGCCGCGTCCCTGTCGGGAATGCCCCACAGTGAAGATTTCATTGCCAACAACGGCGTGTCCGGGCATTTTGACCTCTACATGCTAAACAGCACCTCCCACAGCGCCTCAACCTCCCAGGACTACATCAACCAGCACAGGAGCATGGTGCTGAAAGCCGGCGGGCAATAGGGGGAATCTTTCTCCCGGGCTATTTAAAATAATTGTCATACAATTGGGCGGCCAGCAGCACCGTGGTCTCAAGGTCCGTATAGAGGGAGAGGAAGCAGGCCTGGGGGAAGGTCTGCCTGGGCGCTCCGAGCCTTACGCAGATTCCCGGCCTCCTGTACTCCTGGGTAAACCACTGGGTGTATCCGGCGCAGGCGTACTCATCGGCGGCGTCGGCAAGGGCGTACCCCGTGGCCTGGGCCAGCCCGGCGGCGATAGTCCCGGTGCCGGGAGGGGTGAGGTTTAAATACTGCCAGGCAATGGCGCGGTCTCCGATGCCAAAGGACAGGGCCAGGCTGAAGTCGTAGTCCCTGGTGAATTCCGCTACGGCGGTGGATTCAGGTTCGGAAAAGGGGGCAGGACCGGCATAGCCGGAAGGAGACGGGCCTGTTATCCCTGCCAGCACTTCGGCTTCTTTTTCCTTCTCCCAGCCGGCAGGGTAGTTCAGTTCCAGGTCCACCCCTTTCACATTGGCTTTCCAAACCAGGGGCAGGGGCTTACCGGACTTGTTGGCGCCCAGTATCTCGCTGCTATACCGGCCTGCTGACCTGGGCCCTTCCAAAAGCAGGTCTACCCCGTCGGGGTTTACCATGGGTATTACGTAGAAGCTGTTGGCACTGAAGATATTGGATATATCGGAATCCTGGGAATGGGTTTTTCCTGCGTATATCCCGGAGAAGTTCTCCACCAGTTTCATAAGGAGCTGGGATACGACCCAGTCGTCAGCGTGGTGGGCGCCGCAGAGGAATACCTGTTTTTTTCCGTCCCCTATTTTGAGGTAGTATATGTTTTTGCCAAGTACGCTTTTCCCTGCGGTCCCGGTTTCCAGAAAGGGATACCTTGCCTTTAGCCCATGTATATCCATCTCCATGATGCTGTACGTGTAATCCACGTCGGTAAAGACCACGTCCATTCCAAAGGGTATGGTGAGGATCTGTCCTTCCGCCGGATGTTCTAAGTCTATTCCCGGATTTGCAACTTCTATTGCTTTTATCGTTGTGCGGTGAAGGGCAGCCAGAACGGGCATACTATCCCCGGGGCGCAGGATATGGCGCACATAGCCTTTTAAGAACTTGCTTATGCTGTTCCACACCGGCGGACTGATGAGGCCGTCGGGGACCATGCCGCAGGCCAGCTGGAAGCTTATTACGGCCTGCCTTGTCTGCGGGCCGAAAACGCCGTTTACCGGGCCCGGGTTATAGCCCAGATTTCGCAGAAGGCTCTGGACCAGTTTTACGTAAGGACCTGTTGACCCAAGGTACAAGGTTTCCACGGGCTAAACCTCCAACAAGTGTTCTAATTCCAATTTATTAGCCAGGGGGGTGATATATGACATGGGGGAAGAGAGGTTGAAAGTGTGCAGACAGGCCAAACGGCACATGGAGGAAGCGGGTGAGGGTGTTTTGTGAAGCGGGGAGCATGACAGGAGAAAGCGGTTTGTGAAGAAGGGCATGACGGAAGTGATTGCTTTGTGAAACAGGGGAAATTGATAGAAAAACCGTTTTGTAAAGAAAGGCCGCAAAGGGTGAAATCGCTTTATGAAGCAGGGGCGCCTGACTGGAAAATCCATCTTGCCTTTACGCTCCTGCCGGTTTTCGCTGTTTTGCTGGTACAGGGAAAAAATGAGTGATATAATTACAATATCAATTCCAAAGGCGCAGCCTATGCCCAGGTGAAGGGAGCAGGAGGACAGGGTATGGTTAAAATTAAGAGGGGTCCGGTGGAGATTTTCATAAACCGCAGCGGAGAAATAAGGTCAGGCTGGAAGGTTGGCCTTATACTCGCCATGTTTCTTCTGGGACAGACCATATCCAACTACAGCGCCGGCATACTTTTCAGCGCCGGGCTGGTGTTCTACCTGCTGGTAATCGGAAGTCCCATAGAAAACCTCTTTACTCCCTACCCGGAAGCCTATATGGGGCTGGATTACGCCCTGCGCCTGCTGTCTGCCCTGTGCCTGTTCGGGGCGGTAGTGTTCGTCCTTAAAATCGTGGACAAAAAAAGTTTAAAAAGCATTGGGCTAAAGAGTTTAAAGTCAGGTTATAAAGACCTCTTTTACGGCCTTTTACTTGGGGCCGTCTCCTTAACCGCTGTATTTCTGGTACTGTTCTTAACGGATAACGTAACCGTCGAGAGAGAAGACTCTGCCTTGCTTTTAACACTGCTGACCGGCCTTGTCCAGTTTGCCTTTCTGGCTGTGAGCCAGGAGCTCTTTGCCAGGGGATACTGCATGACCGCCTTTCAGAAGACGGGCAAAACCTGGCTTTCGGTACTGCTGTCCTCAGCCCTGTTTATGGCTGTATATACGCTGAACTCTGATGTCAGCCCCCTTTACGCTCTAAATGTATTCCTGGAGGGCATACTGCTGGCTTTCATGTTTGTACGCACCGGGAGCGTATGGATGCCAATAGGCTTCCGCATATCCTGGGACTTTCTCCAGGGCTGCGTTTTCGGCTTCCCCGTGGACGGCGTGGTCTACGGGCCGGTTTACAGTTCATGGTCCCTGGACGAGAACCTTTTAAACGGCGGCTTTTACGGACCTGTGGGCGGGCTTTTGATAACAGCGGCGCTTATTCTAAGCTTTATCCCGGTACGGTACTTTCCGCCGCAGGGTGATGGACAGCGCAGGTAGTTTAAAGGTGGGGGACAGCGCCTGGAACAAGGCGCATTTAATGATGGGCAACTACCACCTTTGGATAGACGCAAGCAGTAAGTTAAGGATAATGA
>JAKOSZ010000016.1 GCA_029776555.1 Bacillota bacterium
ATGCCAACTGCAGGGATCTCATTGCCCTGAAAAACTCCATTGCCCGGCTTCCCGGCGTAAAAAAGGCCCTCTCCTCCTTGAACTCGGCCTTAAACAGGAAGATTTTCGATGAACTGGATACCCTGGACGACGTTTTTATGCTCATAGAAAGCTCCATAGTGGACGACCCGCCGGTGTCGGTCAGGGAGGGGGGCATAATAAAAAGCGGTTACAACGCGGAGGTTGACAGGCTCAGGAAGGCGTCTACGGCGGGGAAAGAGTGGATTGTCCGCTTTGAAAGCGAAGAGAGGGAAAGGACCGGGATTAAGAACCTGAAAGTGGGTTACAACAAGGTTTTCGGCTACTATATTGAGGTGACCAGGTCCTACTACTCAATGGTGCCGGAGGATTACATACGAAAACAAACCCTTGCCAACTGCGAGAGGTACATAACCGGCAGTCTGAAAGAAATCGAGGACGAAATACTCGGCGCCGAGGAAAAGGTGGTGGAGCTGGAATACCAGCTCTTTACCCAGGTCAAAGACCAGATTGCCTCCCAGGTGGGAAGGATTAAAAAAGCAGCGGCGTGCGTGGCAATGACAGATGTCATATGCTCCCTGGCCGAAGCGGCCGATAAAGAGGGTTATTGCAGGCCTGAAGTCAACGAAGGCGGAAAGATAGAAATCCTGGACGGCAGACACCCGGTAGTGGAAAAGAGCATCGAGGGAGGAAGCTTTGTCCCCAACGACGCCTTTTTGGACTGGGACGAGAACCGGGTTTTGATCATCACCGGACCCAATATGGCAGGGAAGTCTACATATATCCGCCAGGTGGCTTTAATCGTCCTTATGGCCCAGGTGGGCAGTTTTGTGCCTGCCAGGGAGGCGAGGATAGGCATAGTGGACAGGATATTCACCAGGGTGGGCGCATCCGACGACCTGGCTTCGGGGCAGAGCACTTTCATGGTTGAAATGTCGGAAGTGGCCAACATCATCAGGAATGCCACCAAAAGAAGCCTTTTGATCCTGGACGAGGTGGGGAGGGGAACCAGCACCTTTGACGGCTTAAGCATTGCCTGGTCGGTGGTGGAGTATATAAGCGACCCGGAAAAACTGGGCGCCAGGACCCTTTTCGCCACCCACTACCATGAGCTTACCCAGCTGGAAGGGAAATTGAGCGGAATAAGGAATTACTGCATGCTGGCCGAGGAAAGAGGGGAAGACATCGTATTCATGCGTAAGGTGGTCCGGGGGGGAGCCGACGACAGCTACGGCATACATGTGGCGAAACTGGCCGGAATTCCATACCAGGTACTGGAGAGAGCCCGGGAGATCCTTGAGGAGCTGGAAAACTTAAGTATAAGCAAGAGGGGAGTAAGGCCGAAGAAACAAAAGGCCCATATAGACGGACAGCTGGATTTGTTTGCCTTTAGCCGGGAAGCCAAAGTGAACAGGGAACTGGTACATGAAATTAAAAACCTTGACATACAGAACATGACTCCCATAGAGGCGCTAAATACGCTCTACAGGCTGCAGCATAAGGCCATGGACACGTAAAAAACACAGGGGGAGCCGGGTATGGGAAGAATCGGGATACTGGATGAGAGTACATACAACAAAATAGCGGCCGGTGAGGTAGTAGAAAGGCCTGCCTCCGTAGTTAAGGAACTGGTGGAAAACTCCATGGACGCGGGGGCCAGTGCCGTATCGGTGGAAATAAAAAACGGGGGCATATCATTTATCCGGGTGGTGGACAACGGCTCAGGCATGGACGAGGATGACGCCCGCCTTGCCTTTGAAAGGCATGCCACCAGCAAAATTAAGACCCTGGATGACCTCTATTCGATAAGGACGCTGGGATTCCGCGGCGAGGCCCTGACCAGTATCGCGGCGGTTTCGAAAGTGGAGCTCAACACCAGGACAAGGGAGAACACCCGCGGCAGCCGTATTGAGATTCACGGGGGCAAGGTAATAGACATAAGGCCCGCCGGATGTCCGGCCGGCACTTCCATAACCGTGAGAGAGCTTTTCTACAACACCCCTGCCAGGTATAAGTTTTTAAAAAAGGACGCCACTGAAGCCGGCCATGTGTCGGACATCATGAACCGCTTTGCCCTGGCCAGGCCCGACATATCCTTTAAGCTTGTAAACAACGGCGTTACGGTGCTCCACACCCCGGGCAACAGCGACCTTAAAAGTGCCATATTTTCTGTCTATGGCAGTGAAGCAGCTAGAAACATAGCTGAAATTGACTACAGCGACAAATTTATAAAGGTGTGGGGATATGCCGGAAAGCCGGAACTGGCCAAGGCCAGCAGGAACTACCAGTCGGTTTTTGTAAACGGGCGCTACGTGAAGAGCAGACTGGTTTTTTCCGCCATTGACACGGCTTACGAGACCGCGCTGATGAAAAACAGGTACGCTTTTGTGGTGCTGCACATGGAATTAAACCCCATGCTGGTGGATGTAAACGTCCACCCCACCAAGATAGAGATCAAGTTCTCAGAGGAGCAGGAGATTTTCAAAAGCCTGTACCATGCCATAGTATCGGCCCTTCAGCAGGCCGACGGCATACGGCAGATTGAAATAGGCGGCGGCAAAAAGGACGCTTTCAGGTTTTCAGGGGCCGGTTCCCGGAGTTCCGACCATGTGCAAGGCGCGTTTCCGCCTGCTGCCTTAAGGCTTCCTGAGAGGGACGGCAGCAGAAGCGCCCCTGTGGAGGACCCCTGTGGAAGCCCGGGTATGGCCGGGAGGCCGGTCCCCGGCGGGAGCAGGAGCACAGGCTTCAAGGAAGGCGGGCATGGATTGGATGAGCTTAAGGCTTCCCCGGAAGAGGAAGCCACGGGCAGGGTCAGCGAAAAACAGGATGAGGACTACCGGGCCGGCGGCGCATTTTCGGCAAAAAAGATAGTAGGCCAGGTTTTTTCTACATACATTATACTGGAAGGAGAAGGGGAGCTTATCCTGGTGGACCAGCACGCGGCCCATGAGAGGATAGTGTTTGAAAGGCTGAAAAAGAAGTTTCATGAAAAGACCGAGCTTTCGCAGGCCCTTCTCTCCCCGCCGGTAATAAGGCTGACCGATATTGAAATCAAATTGCTCCAGGAGGAAAAAGACTTTTTTAACTCCCTGGGTTTTGACTATGAAGATTTTGGAAATAATTCTATAATACTAAGGGCTGTGCCCTATGAATGCGCCCTGGAGGAGAGCGGGGAGCTTTTCCTTGACGTACTGGGCAGGGTTCTTTCAGCAGGCATAAGAGACGAAAACAGGGTGAAGGTTGCGGAGGACGCCTTTTACCAGATGGCCTGCAAAAGCGCCGTAAAAGCCAACAAAAGGCTGAGCGGCGATGAAATTAAAGCTCTTCTTGAGCAGCTGGACAGTTTGGATTATCCCTTTACCTGCCCCCACGGGCGGCCAGTTGCCATCAGGTTTTCAAAAAATGACCTGGAGAGAATGTTTAAAAGGAAGCTGTAAGGTGAATCATGGAATACAGAGGGAAAAAGGTACTGGTTATACTGGGGCCGACGGCTACCGGCAAAACAAGCGTTTCTATATGCCTTGCCCGGCAAATTGGCGGGGAAATAATTTCGGCTGACTCCATGCAGGTATACAGGTACATGGACATAGGAACGGCAAAGGCCAGCGAGGAAGAGCGGATGGGAGTCAGGCACTACCTGATAGACGAGGTGGACCCCGACCAGGACTTCAGCGTGGCAAAGTTTCAAAGTCTTGCCCTTAAATATATTGAAGAGGTGTTCAGCAGGGGGAAAATTCCTATAGTGGTCGGGGGCACGGGACTGTACATAAACTCCCTGGTACAAGGCTACGATTTTGCCGACATTGCCCCGAACAACCGGTTCAGGGAAAGGCTAAGAAGGCTGGCGGAGAAAAAGGGAAATTCTTACCTTCACGCTATCCTCAAAAAGGTGGACCCGGTCTCCGCTGAGAAAATACATGAAAACAACCTAAAAAGGGTAATAAGGGCCCTGGAGTTTTATAAGCACGCAAAGAAGCCAATTTCCCAGGAGCAGGGGCGCCTTGACTCCGGAAATGGGGAATACAGCTATATACTGATAGGCCTTACCATGGACAGAAAGAAGCTCTACGAGAGGATAAACCGGAGGGTGGACCTCATGGTGGAGAAAGGCCTGGAGGACGAAGTAAGAAGGCTTCTTGATATGGGCTACGGCAGGGAGCTGGTGTCCATGCAGGGCCTGGGATATAAGGAAATGGCAGCATACCTGAGGGGCGAAGCCACTTCCCATGAGGCCGTAAACCTTATTAAGCGGAACACCAGGAGGTACGCCAAAAGGCAGGTGACATGGTTTAAAAGGCTTAAGGACGTCTGCTGGATTGACGTGGAGGCGTTCAGAAACAAACTAGAAATAGTGGAAAATATTAAGCATTATATTGCAACATATGGAATTATCATTTAAAATATGAGTTGATGAGTGTATTAGCCAGGAATTATATAGAGTTTAAGGCATATTAACAAAAACTATATATAGAGGAGGATTTTAAGTGGTTAAGAGTAATATTAACTTACAGGATGTCTTTCTCAATCAAGTGCGAAAAGAAAAAATCCCCGTAACTGTCTACCTTACAAACGGGTTCCAGCTTAAAGGAGTTGTAAAAGGTTTTGACAACTTTACTGTTGTCTTGGATAGTGACGGAAGACAGCAGTTAATCTATAAACACGCTATTTCTACCGTTAGCCCTATGAAGATAGTCAACCTCATATTTAACGACAACAAGACAGAACAAGGCTGAGGTATGGCGGAAAGACAAGGGATATTAATCCTGTTTCCAGAAAAGGGGCTGATTTTAACGCAGCCCTTTTTCTAGAATTTCCTGAATACGCCGATCACCTTTCCAAGGATGGACAGCGAATCCACGTCTCTTACAATGATGGGCTCGTAAAACCTGTTTTCAGGCTGAAGCCTGACATGGTCCTTTTCTTTGTGAAAAGTTTTCACGGTGGCCTCATCACCGACGAGGGCAACGATAATATCGCCGTTTTGAGCAGTAGACTGCTGGTTTACGAATATATAATCGCCGTCAAGGATTCCCGCTTCCATCATGCTGTCGCCTTTGACCTTCAGCATGAAAACATTGTTTCCGTTGACAAACTCGGCCGGAAGAGGGAAGGTGTCCTCAATGTTTTCCACCGCCAGAATGGGCTGCCCTGCGGTTACCTTGCCCACTATGGGCACTTCCACCGTCTGTTTCCTCAAGTAATGGGGCCTTCCCTGGTGGTCCTTCACTGGAGAAGGCCTGTGAACCACCTTAATGGCTCTCGGTTTAGTAGGGTCCTTCTGTATGAGCCCGTATTCCTCAAGTTTCTCAAGATACCCGTGGACTGTTGAAGTGGACTTAAAGCCCACGGCTCTGCAGATCTCTCTGACCGAGGGCGGGTAGCCTTTTTCCGCCACCTGGGCGTTTACAAAATCGAGAATCTTCTGATGTTTTTCCGTAATCCTTTTTTGCATGGATTTACACCTCATTTGCTTTTAAATGAAACATCCCTTTTCTATTATACCATTTTTTAAAAAAAATCAAACTAATGTTCGAAAAATGTTAATAAACTATTGACACAGAACATGTGTTCCGTTAAGATTTTACTCAGGAAGAACATATGTTCTATCGGAGGTGCTGTATGCCAAACAGGTATCACTATGGAAAAAGGCCCGGCTTTTACCTCTTTACCGTCCTTTTGCTGGCCCTGGTTTTATGTTTTTCATTTGCCGTCAGGTCAAGAGGGTACAAAACACAGCGCTATGAGACAGTAACGGTGAAATACGGCGATACCCTCTGGGATATTGCCGGCAGATTCAATAAGAAAGGGGACATCAGGCGCAGCGTTTTTGAAATAAAGAAGCTTAATAACCTTAAGACAAGCCGGATTTACCCGGGAGTGAAACTAAAGGTGCCGGTGGAGGAGTAAAATATGACCGCCGTCCTTCCGGCGGGCATATTTTACTTAAACAGCACGGTTTGTCAGTTTAAGGCAATGGCCAGGTCGTAAAGCGGCTTTAAGACTAGGATTTGTTGTTGAAACCTAGAAAAATTTAGTGTATAATTAGGAAAAAGCAAGAAATTTGAAAACGTGACACACAAAATGACACTGTTTCCAGCACACCGTCGTGACAACAATCCTTGAAGAGTTACGGGTAAAAACGATTTAAGGGGGATAGTTATGAGAGGGTACGACCTGGACGAAAAAGTAGGTTTGTTTGGTTTGTTCGGCATTAAGAGTGTTGTTAAGCTTTTAAAGCAGGGCGATTCGGTTGAACTCAAACACTACAGTTCCTTCGACCCTATACTGGCGGATGTGCTGGAAGTGTCGGAGAGCAAGGTAAAGGTTGAAGCAAAGCATAAAGTGGCCAATATCA
>JAKOSZ010000240.1 GCA_029776555.1 Bacillota bacterium
AAGCCGGGACAGGAACTGGACTTTGCCAGGGCGCGGCTTGAGTCCATGTACGGCCAAATCCGCTCCGGATGGACCAGGAGCAGGGACGGCATGGAGATTGAAATAACAGTTCCCGCCAATACCACCGCCACTGTGGTATTGCCCGGGGCCAGGGCAGGCAGCCTCATCGAGAACGGGGAAAGTATAGGAAGCGCCCAGGGGATACTGAACTGGGAAGAGACGGAAGATGGAGTAAGGCTGGAACTGGGTTCGGGAGACTATTGTTTTAAGTACAAGGTTGAGTAAAACAGCGGGAAGGGACCGGGGAGCGGGGCAGGTTCTGCCCCCCGGTTCCGCCATGAGGGTGGTGACGGAAAGGGACGGGGAAACCAGTCCCTCGAGAAGGTGATGACGGAAAGGGACATACTGGGCTCTTGTCACGCCGGGAAGCGGGACAAGGGACCTGTCCCCGTGTCCCGTCCCCGTGTCCCGCCCATGTCCCATGAGAGGGTGATGGTATGCTTCTGGAAAACGAATACATAAGGGTCGAGCTGGGAGAGGGGCCTCTTCCGTGCGTCAGGGCAGTTGCAAATCACCTGTCGGGGAAAAGTGTGACCTTTGGAGAAAACCACATATCTCTCCTCCTGGGGAAGGAGGCTCCTGTGGTCATAAGCTCCCGGCAGGCTGACAAGGTGAAAGTGACCGCCTGCGAGAAAGACAGGCTTGCCCTGACTGCGGCAGCCTGTTATGAAGGATACGCCCTTGAGCTCGCGCTGACCTACCGCCTTGAAGGGCCATGCCTTTCAATGGAGCTGGAGATAGCCAACGCCGGGGAAAATGCCGCCTTTATAAAAGATGTCATTTTCTTTGAAGCATATACAAGCGCGGAAGCGGAGGGGCAGGAATCAAAGATAGACCTAAGCCTCGGCGAGGCCCACTTTATGCAGGCGGAAACTTACGGAAGGGTTGATGCCTGGCCCATTTTCCTGGACGGACACCTCTTTTGCGGGATAGACTGGCCGGTGGCGGAAAACGCGGTATTGGGAAAGCGGCTGCTTTGCAGGCAGTTTACGGGCCGGAAGCTGGAACCGGGTGAAAGGATGCGGGCCAGGACCCTCACCATAGGCGCCGGAAAGGAAGGCGGCGCGGCCAGGGCTTTCCTTGACCACCTGGAAGCAATGCGGGGGAGGAAAACCAGGAGGGCCAGCATGTATTTCACCTGGCTGACCCACGCATGGGAAGGGCTTGAAGAGAAAGATTTTGATGCCCACATAAAAACCTTTGAAAAACTAAAGGAAGCCTACGGGCTGTCTTTTGACATAGTCCTCGCCGATGCGGGCGTTGTGGAGACCCTGCACGGCATGTACCACAGCAAGTACCGTTTGAGGTATGACCGTCTGACCCCGGGAGGAGTAAAACAGTTTGCCGACAGGCTTAAAGACATTGGCACCGACTTCGGCGTGTGGCTGGGGCCCGACGGCTTTGGCGAAAGGGAGGAAGACTTTGAGAAGAGGCTTGAGACAGTCACCGGAATGGTAAGGGACTGGAATGTGGCCCTTATTAAGTTTGACTGTGCGGTTTCGTCACCTCTCGGCCCTGACCGCTACAGGAACGAGAGATACATGAACAAGCTGGAAAGGCTCATGGCCGAGTGCAGGAAGATAAGGCCCGATTTCATGGTGATAAACCACCGTATCACTTCCTCCCCTTATATCCTGGGTATTTTGGACTCCACCCTCTGGGAAGGCATGGAGACCTACCCGGACGTTTACCTGGTAAATACGGACAAGCCAAGGCTGTTTACCAGGTTTGCCTCTTACAGCCGCGGGGAGCCGGTCTATTGCGGTGTATACAGCTACCTGCTGGAAGACCACGGGGTGTGCTTCAACGGCGAGTGGCAGGGCTGGGCCGAGGAGCTGGTGGTACAGACCTTCGGAAGGGCCCTGATGCTTTCACCGGAGGCCTACGGGACCCTTTTCCTGCTGCCCGACAGTGAATACCCCAGGCTGGCCAGGCTCATGCAGCTGGTGAAGGACAACAGGGACCTGTTTGTCCATACCCATTACCACCGGGAGACAGTGGACTTTATCCACTCGGACGGCGAGAGGGCTTTAATCTGCATGATCAACGACTCCTGGGAAAAGGCCGTGAGGCTGGTAAATCCCAGCCGGATTGACGGCCTTGAAAAGAAAGCGGATGCCTACAGGGTCATAATGCACTTCCCCGAAGCCGGGCCCCGGGAAGAAGACTCTCGACAGGCCACGGTGCCGTGGGAGGGAAGCCTTGAGGTGAAGCTGCACCCCTTTGCCGCCGCGGTGGTGGAGGTGAGTCCAGAGGGTGGAGCCGTCCGTGGAGCGTTAAAAGACACAGGCGCCATTTCGACCCTGCCGGAAGCCATAATGGAGAAAGCGTCATGCCCAATTGGAAAGCTTTCCGGGAGTGCTCCCGAAGAAGAGGATGTGAAGACGGCCGAAAGGATAAAATTCATGGTGTCCAACGACCCCACCGAGGCCCAGGTCATAAAGAAACTGCCGCCTTCGGTGCACCCTGAAATCAACCAGAGCCGCAGGCTTTTCCTTGAAAAGATAAAGAAATGCCACGTCTTTGCCGAGTGCGCCTGGGATGACAACCCGGCTACCGCCTGGGGCGACTACTTCCACTGGGACAAACTGTCCAACATATGGCGCGTTGACCTGGGAGACCTGTACAGGGTGGCCAGGGTTGAGGTAACCCTGGCGGACCTGGGACCGGGGCCGGTGGTGGGCGAAGAGACGGGAAGGAAGCTGGGCGAAAGCGTGCTGTTTGAAGTCTCTCCCGATTGCGGCAAGTGGTATCCGGCCGATGCCCAGGTGTTCCACGACCGCATAATCAACCGGAAGATCACAGGAGCCCTTATTGCTGACTTCGGGGAGCTCCCTGAGCCCGTAAGGTATATCCGCATGCACGTCCGCGGCATCCTGGTCGGTGACATCAGGGTAAAGGAATTGAAAGAAGGAAGGCTTGTGGAGGTGCCCAGGGAAAAATGGCACGGAAACAACCTACTTACAGCCAGGACACCCCTTAAGCTCTTTAAGAAGAGCATAAACATAGGCGAGACCTGGAAGGGGAGGTACCTGGCCGTAACGGCGTGCCTGCCCAAAGAGGCCCAGGTGCCTTTAATGCAGGAGGTGGCCGTGGCCTGGCTGGAGGACAGAGCGGGGCATGTGCGGCCCATGCTGGAAGCCAGCCCCGTATTTCCTTTCAACGGCTGGGAGAACAACACCTACCGCCAGGGCTATGCCTGGACCTTCCGCACGCCGGTGCCTGAGAATATGACAGGAAGGGAACTGACCCTGAAACTGGCCTGGTACGGACCCTGTTACGGGGCAGACACAGAGCAGGCCAAAGCCTTCCCGGAAGTGGAAGGCCGCCTGGTCACAGTCCACGAACCATGAAGGATGTGAAAAAGCTGACAAACAGAGCGAATATAGAAAGGAGCTCTTATGTTCGCGAACCCTAAAAGACTATAAAGAGGTGCAACGGTATGATAAAAAGGTTTGGAGGCATGAATATCTCTTTAAAAAATCCTGAGCTGCTCGCAAGATTTTATAATGAAAAGCTGGGCATACCGATTTTAACTGAAAACCCGGGCCAAAGCGACTATGACGGAGTGGAACTGGGTTTCAACAAAAAAGAACCTGTTATTTGGATTTGGAACGAAAACAAATGGGGTAAAGCAAACCTTGGCGCAGTTACTTTTGTTTTTCTTTGCGATAACCTTGATAAAACATACCATGAACTGAAAGAGAAAGGCGTCATTCTTGACCCGCCTGTTACTGCTGTTTGGGGCGGGAAGGAGCTCAATGTTAAAGACCCTGACGGCAATAATATCCTCATGCTGGAGGAGTAAGTCAAAAGGCAGGGGACAGATTCTTTGTCTAAAGACAGAGAGACAGTTCCCCTTCCTTACCTTTAATTAAAGATAGAGGGACGGTTTCTTGTCCAACCCTGTTAAAAAGTGCCGAATAAATCATTTTGCGGGGAAAAGTATTTATTTAGGGTTAAGGATATGATGAAAAAAAAATTTATATTTATAATTACGAGGGGTTTAGACGGGTATTACATTGGAACAGTCCCTGAATTGCCCGGAGCAATAACTCAGGCTGAGACTGTCGGAGATATCTTTCCAAGGATTAAAGAGGCGATTGAAGCTTATCTGGAAGCAATGGAAGAGGAAGTTGAATCGATATCAGAAGAGTTCCAGCTAATAGGTGTAAACCAGATTGAGGTGGAATTAGGTTAATGGGGGTGGTCTTATGCAGATAACCAAAAACATTTTTCAGGTTTCCGGTTTTCCCTATGGGGTTCACCCTAACGTTTATGCGGTTAAGGGTGAGGAAGGGGTTGTGCTGGTAGACACCGGGCTTGATGAGCATGAGCTTGGAATTATTGATGACAACATGAAATACTGGGGCCTGTCGGAATACCCCGTCACCCATGTGCTTATCACCCATTCCCACTTCGATCATGCGGGCAACGCCCATATATTCAGGAAAAGGGGCGCAGTGATTGCCGCCGGCCCGGGTGACGCCGAGGGGATTGAAACAGGTGATGACAGGACCATAGGCTATGCCTACTGCAAGGAATTTACCCCCTGTCCGGTGGATCTGAAGGTAAAGGATGGGGATGTCATAAAGGCCGCAGGGCTTGAGTTCGAGGTCATCCATGTGCCCGGGCATTCGTCGGGGTGCGTGTTTTACAAGCTGGAGTCGGAAGGAAAGACGGTCATGTTTACCGGCGATGTGATAAGGGTGGGCAATAACTGCGATTCGGCCATCCTGGGATGGTCCGGCGGGGTGGACTATAACCTGGAACTGTATTTTGAGACTCTGAAAAAGTTATCTCACATGCACGCTGACATCATCCTGGCAGGACATTTCCAGCCCTGCTTAAGGGATGGGTGGAAGATATTCCAGAAGGCATATACCAAGGCCCTTCTTGACTGGAGACAGCCCGCAACCTATGTCTGAGCCAGGGTAACGGGTCAAGGAGAGGATATTTCCCTTTCTTAACCAGGGGGACGGTTCTCCTAAC
>JAKOSZ010000241.1 GCA_029776555.1 Bacillota bacterium
CATCGGCGACTGTTTTTTGACCCTTTTTTCAGGCACGGACAGATGCCTGGACGGTTTTTCTGCGACTTATTTTTTCAACTGTGGGGTTCTTCTCTGGCTCATTTTTTACCCGTTGTGCCGTTTTAAGTTATTACCTGCGACAATGCCTTTATGTGCTTTTGCAAGCGCCAGAGCCGCAGCCTCACCTTTGCCGATAACTACTTCACCTTTGGGCGGAGAAAGTGCCATTTCATAAAATAGCTTGTATTCTTCCGTTCCCATGATTATTTTCATTGTTGCCACGGCACCACTTGAACAAAGTATATGTATTTTCTTCTGATACGAGATATACCTGGGTTTGATAATTCGCTGAATACCTGGTATGGTTAATAAACCGTTTCGTATCTTTTGAATCCCCATAAGCTCTAGTATTTACAACAATTTTGGAATATGATACCCTAATTTTAGGTGATAAATAATGAAGGAATTACAACGATTAACGAAAAATGTCCAGAATAATGTAACAGTAAAGTATATTGTAAAGCTTTTAAAAGCACACGGGAAGGAACTGGCAGATAAATACGGGATTGAAAGCATTAAAATTTTTGGCTCCTATGCAGAAGGGAAACAGACAGAAACAAGCGACCTGGATTTGATAGCAGTTTTTAAAAATACACCTTCCCTTATTGAACTTGTGCGGATTGAGGAAGAGCTTGGGGAAATGCTTGGCGTAAAGGTAGATTTACTGACCGAGGAAGCCATAAGCCCTTTGACAAAACCCTATATAAAGGAAATTGAGGTATTGCTGTGAAAAGAGTTGAACCGTATCTTGAGCATATTTTACAGGAATGCAGGTTTCTCATAGAAAAATCTGGAAATACAGCGTATGATGAATTTGTTAATGACCCCGTATTAACACGGGCTTTCGTCAGGAGTTTAGAAATAATCGGCGAAGCCGTGAAAAACATACCTAATGATTTCAGAGAAAAGTATCCTGAAATTCCGTGGAAAGAAATATCAGGAATGCGTAATAAGCTTATACATGAATATTTTGGGGTAAATTACAAAATTGTATGGAAAACTGTGAAAGAAGATATTCCGTGGCTTATGCAAAAAATTAAACAGTTAATGGATGAAGATGAAAAGAACTATTGGTTTAGCTGAATGCAGTCAATAAAAGGTTTAGGTAAATTAAGTTGCGAGAGATCCTTTTCTTTCATATCTGGTATATAGTGTTGCTATTTTAAATATGTTTCCCTTGCACCTTTTTGCATAGAGTTTCAACTCAGGAATTCATTACCGCTTTGATATTTTTTTATGATAAAAAACCACCCTTAGCCTCTTTTACCCCTGCCTCCCGAAAAAAGGATACCATTTACCAAAGAAAGTGAACTTGTGCAGGCGAATTGCATGCAGTAAGATATTAACAGTAAAATAATACATTAAACCGGGAATTCCCCCCCCAGGAAGACACGGGGACGGTTTTCACGCCTTCCCTGAGACAAGAAAACTGTCCCCGTGTCCGTGAGGATAAAGAGGTAATCCGTATATATGGCAAAGAGAATAACCTCGTTAATCCTTTGTATATTTTTATTGTGTGCCTTTTCGGCAGGCTGCCGGAGCAGCGATAAAGAGAGGGACAATGAGGAGGCTTCTGAGAAGCTGGTGCACAGACCGGACCCTGTAACCCTTGTGTGCTATTACCCCAGTTTAGATGAGAACAAGAAAGCTATCCAGAAGGTTGCAGGCATGATAGAGGATATGACCAGGGATATACTGAACGTTAAGTTTGACTTGAGACCCATAAACTTGCCATTGGAACCTGAAGCAATGGTCAGGGAGGCAAAGAAGTTTCTTGAAAGCGGCACCTATTTTGATTTGATAATTTTGTATGGCGGCCCTGACTGGTATAAATACGTGTATTATCATAAATTGGGCATGTATTTTCTGGACATAACGGAATACTTTCCCGCCTATGCTCCCACCTACTATTCAAGGTTCGACGAGGGTGACCTGGCTAAGATTTCGTTTAACGGAAGGCTCTATTCAATACCCTCATATTCACCATACTCAAAAAGGCTCTGCGCGGTAGTGAGAAAGAGCCTGGTTGAAAAATATAACCTTGACCCTATACGAACCCTTGAGGACTATGAGGAGTTTTTGCGTATAGTTAAGGAGAAAGAAAAGGATTTTATCCCGACAAACTTGTCCCCGACGATGGAAATAGCAAGTCTTGCATATATGTATGACTATGTGATTTGTGAAGGGTACATGGCATACAGGTGGGACGACCCCGAGATGAAACTTGTCCCCTGGGAGCAGACCGACGCGTTTAGAGAAATGACCAGCATATTTAAGGACTGGTATGAAAAGGGCTATACAAGGAACTATGTAAGAGACGAGAACGATGACAGGGGAGAAGCGTCTTTTTTAATAATGATGGAATTCTCGGAGTTACATGAATCGTGGTACAGGAAACTGGATTCCTCGGATGACGCCTGGGTTATATACCCATTACACGAGGAAAAGAGGGCTGAGAGGGACATATCAGGAAAGCAAATGTACATAAACAAGGAATCAAAGAACGTGGAGAGGATTTTCAAGTTCCTGGAGTGGATGCAGTCCAGCCAGGAAAACTACGACCTTTTAACATATGGAATTGAGGGTGAAGACTACAGGTTGGTGGATGGGGCCATTGAAAAACTGAAACTCGCTGATACTTTATTCCCGAGTAGGGTATCAAATATTGAATATGAGCGTAACAGTGCAAAGGCATTAGGAAAGCAGGTGCCTTTATCAAAAGAGTCATACCTGGAGAGGGTTTTTAAAAACACCGAGTACCCTCCCCATTCAGGGTTTGTACCCAGTGAAAAGTTAATTGAGAGGATAGTAAAACGAGATTATGACTTTATGAAAGAAAATACACAGTTAATTTTTGGAAACTTTGATATTGATTCATTTATAGAAGCGCAAATAGACTCCGGCGTAAATGAGATGAGGGACGAAATGCAAAGGGAGCTGGACCAGTGGCGCACCGCTGATGGATGAATATGTCGGTTCTTGAGTCAATAGAGAACCGTCCCCCATTGACTCATACTTGCACAGCCGGGGTTTATGCTTTATAATATTAATTGTTCTGAAGAAAAAGTGTCGGGGTGTGGCTCAGATGGTAGAGCGCTTGGTTCGGGACCAAGAAGTCGCTGGTTCAAGTCCAGTCACTCCGACCAGAGAGCCCGGTGCCGGTTAGAATCTGGCACCGTTTTTCATATTTAGTGAGGAGTGATAGAATGTCCAGGCCTGTTATTGCCATACCGATGGGGGACCCGGCGGGAATAGGACCGGAAATCCTCATAAAGGCCCTTACCAAAAAGGAATTGTATGAGATTGCGAGACCCGTTGCCATTGGGGATTTGAGGGTCCTTGAGAAAATTGACGGGATTGTAAAATCGGGGCTAAAGTTCCACCGGATTAGCTCTCCTAAGGAGGGAAAGTTCCTTCACGGGTGGCTGGATGTAATATCCCTGGACAAGGTGGACGCTGGCGCCTTAAAGTACGGCCAGGTGCAGGCTGCGGCGGGCAAAGCCGCCTTTGAGTACATAAAGGAGGCTGCCCGGCTGGCCATGGAGGGAGAAGTTAACGCTTTGGCCACCACCCCCATTAACAAGGAGGCAATAAGGGCTGCGGGCATAGACTTCATAGGGCATACCGAGATGCTGGCGGAGCTGACCGGGACAGCGGATCCCCTGACCATGTTCCAGGTGCGGAATCTCAGAGTCTTCTTCCTGACCCGCCATGTGTCCCTGGTGGAAGCATGCCGCATGGTTAAGGCCGACAGGCTGGTGAGCTTTGTCCAAAGGTGCGACAGGGCCCTTAAAATGCTTGGCTGTGAGCGGAGGAAAATAGCAATTGCCGGGCTTAACCCCCACAGCGGCGAACACGGCCTCTTTGGGGATGAGGAGGTAAAAGAGTTGGAGCCGGCGGTGAAAACCTTAACCGCCATGGGCCTTGACGTAGCCGGCCCTGTCTCGGCCGATTCGGTGTTTTACCTGGCGTTGACGGGCAAGTTCGATGCCGTTATTTCCCTCTACCACGACCAGGGACATATAGCCACCAAAATGGTGGACTTTGAGAGGACCATATCCCTCACCATAGGGATGCCCTTTTTGAGAACGTCGGTGGACCACGGCACCGCCTTTGACATCGCCGGAAAAGGGTTAGCCAGCAGCGTAAGCATGGAGGAAGCCATAAGGCTGGCGGCCGAGTACAGCCCCAGATATGGCAAAGGGGGTCAAAGCTGGAATAATTGCTAAAAAACCGGCGGTTGGGTAATATAAATTTGATGGGTAATGTAAATGTAAAGAAATAAGCCCAAAAGGGGAGAAAATAATCATTATAAGAGAGCCTTGTTTAATTGCAGCGCCTTAAGTAAAAGAACAGAAGGGCTTTAAACGGAGGAATGTAATGCCTGTAGTTATCGGAGACGAAATATTAAAACGGGTCGAAAAGCCTTCACGTTACCTGGGAAACGAGTGGAACATGGTAGTAAAGGACCCGGAAAAGGTTGAAATCAGGTTTGCCTTCTGCTTTCCGGATATATACGACATTGGCATGTCCCACCTGGGGATGAAAATTCTCTACCACCTTATAAACCAGAGGGAGGACACCTACTGCGAGAGGGTCTTTGCCCCCTGGGTGGACATGGAGAAGATAATGCGGGAAAAAAAGATTCCCCTCTTCACCCTTGAATCTCATGACCCGGTAAAAGAGTTTGACCTTGTGGGTTTTACCCTTCAGTACGAGATGAGCTACACCAACGTGGTGAACATGCTTGACCTGGCCGGGATACCTGTATTCAGCAGCGACAGGGGAGAGGGCTTGCCTTTCGTCTGCGCCGGAGGGCCATGCGCCTGCAACCCTGAACCCCTGGCGGACATATTCGATTTTTTCGTCCTGGGGGAAGGGGAAGAGGCAATAAATGAGATCCTGGACGCATACGGGGAGTGGAAGAAGAGAAAGGCCTCCAGGGAAGACTTCCTGCACACAATAGCCAAAATAGAAGGGGTTTACGTGCCCGCCTTTTATGATGTCAGGTACAATGGGGACGGCACCATGGCGGGCGTGAAACCGGTGAGCCCGGTATACGGGGAAAAGGTTAAGAAGAGGATAATCAGGGACATGGACCGGGTGTATTTCCCGGACAAAATAATAGTCCCTTATTCGGATATTGTTCACGACAGGATAATGCTGGAACTGTTCAGGGGCTGCAGCCGGGGCTGCCGCTTCTGCCAGGCGGGCTTCATATACAGGCCGGTGAGGGAGAAGAAGGCCGGGACATTGCTGGAACAGGCCGGCCGGCTTGTGGACAGCACGGGCTACGAGGAGATCTCGCTGGTATC
>JAKOSZ010000242.1 GCA_029776555.1 Bacillota bacterium
ATCAGGCTACCCAGTCCCTGGTGGGGAGAGTGGATGCCATCTATGTGCCCACCGACAACACCATAGTTTCATCCATAGGGGCGGTAATAAAGGTGGCCAGCGACCATAAGATACCGGTTATTGGCTCGGAACGGGGGCAGGTGGAAGCAGGGGCACTGGCCACCAAAGGCATAGATTACAGGGAGTTGGGCAAGCAGACCGGCGAAATAGCCGTAAAGATTATCAAAGGCCAAAAGCCCCAGGATATACCCATAGAGGGGTCAAAGAAAGTCACTTACATCATTAATGAAAAAGCGGCCGGAACCCTTGGCCTGGCAATACCCAAAAGCGAGCTTGACAAAGCCGATGAGAGAATAAAGTAATCGATTGAGGTGATTTGATTGTTCAACCTGGTGGCCACATCTCTGGAGCAGGGACTTGTGTTTGGAATAATGGCGCTTGGCGTCTATATCGCCTTTAAGGTGCTGGATTTTCCCGATTTGACGGTGGATGGGAGCTTCCCCCTGGGAGCGGCGGTGGCTTCCATCCACATATACAACGGCGGCAATCCCTTTTTGGCTCTGCTGCTGGCGGCGGCCGCCGGCATGGCTGCCGGTTACATTACCGGTCTACTCAACACCAGGGTGAAGATAATTGGCCTTCTGGCAAGCATTTTGACCATGACAGCCCTGTATTCCGTGAATTTGCGCGTGATGGGGCGGTCCAACGTCACGCTTTTGAACTCCAAAACAGTATTCAGCTATATTCAGGACTGGGGCATTCCTTACCAGTGGGTATTCATGGCAGCCTTCGTGCTCATCAGTGCCGCAATCAAGATCCTGCTGGACTGCTTTTTAAAGACCCAGCTGGGATTTGCCCTGAGGGCCACGGGGGATAATCCGGAGATGGCCCGGGCGTTGGGCGTAAATACCGATGCGATGAAAAGGCTGGGCCTATCCATTTCCAACAGCCTGGTTGCGTTTTCCGGCGCCCTTGTGGCCCAGTACCAGGGTTTTTCCGACATAGGCATGGGCGTGGGGACTATAGTTGCCGGCCTGGCCTCGGTAATAATCGGGGAAATGGTTGTGGGCGAGAAAAGCATAGGCTTTGCCACTTTTTCAGCCCTGCTGGGTTCCTTCATTTACAGGCTCAGCGTCGGCATCGCCTTAAGGCTGGGTTTTGCGGCAACCGACCTGAAGCTTTTGACCAGCGTGCTGGTGATAGTCGCATTGAACACGCCCAGGATAAGAAAGATGCTAAAAAGGCCCATAAACCAAACCATGTGAATGAAGACGCCGTTTGCTGCTTTGAAGCCGCCAAAGATAAGAGCCGGTGTTTTGGTTCCAAGGCATATATTTTAAAACGGGCAGGAAGTTTTTGGATTTAAGGCTTTACACCGCTTTATTTCAGGGGAGATGCCTATGCTTCAATTGAAAAATGTGAGAAAGGCTTTTAATATAGGCTCCATCAACGAAAATGTCGTCCTTCGCGACCTGACCCTTGATATCAGGGAAGGGGATTTTATTACCATAATCGGAGGCAACGGGGCGGGAAAATCCACCCTTTTAAACGTTATAGCCGGTGTTTTCCCGGTGGATGAGGGGCAGATAATCCTGGAGGACAGGGATATTACGAAGACGCCGGAACACGAAAGGGCCCGGTTTATCGGCAGGGTTTTTCAGGACCCCATGATGGGCACCGCTCCCTCCATGACAATAGCGGAAAACCTGTCTTTCGCCTATTACCGCGATAAAAGGCGAGGCCTTAAGTGGGGGATGAGGGAGCAGCTGAAAAGGGCCTTTGAGCAGAAGCTGGCTGACCTTGGGCTGGGGCTGGAAAAACGGATGGACACAAAGGTCAAACTGCTGTCCGGCGGCCAGAGGCAAGCCCTGGCTCTGCTTATTGCCACCCTGGTGAAGCCCAAGCTGCTCCTTCTCGATGAGCACACCGCTTCATTGGACCCTTCCACCGTCAGCCTTATAAACGACCTCACCGAAAGGATAGTCTACGAGGGGGGCCTGACCACGCTCATGGTCACACACAATATGGAACATGCCATAAAAATGGGCAACCGCCTCATAATGATGGATAAGGGGCGGATCATACTTGACATAAACGGGGCGGATAAGACATCCCTTACCGTAGATGAACTGGTGGAAATGTTCAAAAGCGCGGTGCGCAGGGAATTTGACGAAGACAGGCTTATGCTGAATTAGGGCAAAAAGGCTTTGGCCGGGACAAAGTGCGACAGGGAGGCCCTTCCCTGTCGCATTATCATTTCTCTTTACTTTGTGGGGCCGATATTATAAAATGGTTCCAGAATATGTGTTCGAGCCTGGAGAGATGGAAATGAACCTGGACCAGTTGCTGGAGTACTTTAAGAGTTCAGAGAGGATAAAGGCCAATATAGTAAAGTGGGTGGAAATTCCGCCCAGGGAAGCGAGGTACGCCGAATTTCCCGCCGCTCTCGACGAGAGAATAAAGGAAGCCCTGAGGAAAAGGGGCATAAACCAGCTTTATACCCACCAGGCTTCGGCCATTGAAGCGGTAAGCCAGGGAAAGGATGTTGTGGTGGTCACCCCTACGGCTTCGGGGAAAACCCTCTGCTATAACCTGCCGGTGCTGGACGCCATAGTAAAGGACGGCGAGTCCAGGGCCATCTTCCTCTTTCCTACCAAGGCCCTTTCCTATGACCAGACGGAAGAAATCCATGGGCTTATAACCGAAGCCGGAGTGGACGTGAAGACCTTCACTTATGACGGCGACACGCCCCAGTCGGCCAGGAAGGCCATAAGACAGGCAGGACACATTGTGGTAACAAA
>JAKOSZ010000243.1 GCA_029776555.1 Bacillota bacterium
TGCTAGATGGGGAGGTAGCGGTGCCCTGAACCTGCAACCCGCTATAGCAGGGTTTAATTCCTGCCAAGAGGCTTTTTTGTGTGGAGCCTGCCCCCTGCAAGGGGCTATGAGAGCCGGGTCTTTCGCAACGGAAACCTGTGAACCCCGTCAGGTTCGGAAGAAAGCAGCGGTAAGCAGGCCCTTCCGTGTGCCGGAAGGCTACCTGGTTTGAGTCTGCTACAGGGGTAACGTCCATATAAGGAAGTCGAAGGTGGGTGCACGGCCGATTCATAAAAACACTGAAGGGGCGGCACAGGGATATGGTCCCTGCGTGCCGCGATTTCATACCGCCTTATATCCCGAGTTGACGCCGGCAAACGGTGAGATTTAAACCTTGCGGGCTCAACACTGCTTTTGGAGATGTGAAATGTCCTACGTCGCCCTTTACAGAAAGTGGAGACCCCTGGTCTTCAGTGACATGGTAGAACAGGAACATGTGGTAAAGACTTTAAGAAACAGCGTGAAGTCCGGCAGGATAGGCCATGCCTACCTTTTCTCCGGCACAAGGGGAACGGGTAAGACCACCATGGCCAAAATCTTCGCAAGGGCTATAAACTGTCTTCAGCCCGTTGACGGAAACCCCTGCAACCAGTGCGAGATATGCAGGGAAATTCTCAACGAGACCCTGCTGGACGTCATAGAAATAGACGCCGCATCCAACAACAGGGTGGAAAACGTCAGGGAAATAAGGGACGAAGTCGCCTACCTTCCTTCCAAGGCCAGGTATAAAGTATACATAGTGGACGAGGTTCACATGCTCTCAACAGGAGCTTTTAACGCCCTGTTGAAAACCCTGGAAGAACCTCCGCCCCATGTGGTGTTCATCCTGGCCACCACTGACCCCCAGAAGCTTCCCGCCACCGTGCTGTCCCGCTGCCAGAAATTCGAGTTTAAAAGGATTTCGGCGGAAGGCATCGGGAAAAGGCTTAAGAAAATTGTCATGGACTCTGGGGTCACCCTGGACGACGAAGCGGCAAAACTCATCGCCTCCCTTTCCGACGGCGCTTTAAGAGACGCCATAAGCATCCTGGACCAGTGCCTGTCCACCGGGGAAAACCCCATTACCTGTGAGAGCGTCTATAAAATGGTGGGCATGGTGAGCGGCGATTACATGGCGGAACTGATAGAAAGCGTAATACAAGGGGATATCAGGCGGGTCCTGGAGCACGTAGAGAAAATCGTCATGTCGGGCAAGGACATGGCCCAGTTTGTGTCCGACCTGGTGTACTGCTACCGCAACCTTCTCATATGCAAGACGGTAAATAATCCGGAAGACTTAATCCAGGCTCCGGCGGCCGACATTGAAAGAATGAAGGCCCTGGCCCTGCAGCTGGACGAAGACGATGTCATCTTTTCCATAAAAGAGCTCTCATCCATGGAGTCGGCCCTCAAATGGGCCACCCATCCCCGGGTGCTCCTTGAGGTCTCGCTGATAAAGCTTTGCAGCAGGCGGTACGGCTCCGGCACGGACGATATTTTGGAAAGGCTCTCGGCCCTGGAGAAAAGGCTGGAAGCCATGGGGGACCCGCCGCCGGAAAACCGTAATTTCAAAGAGCCCCAGCGGCAAAACGCTGAAGTAAAAGGGGATTCAGGCGACGGACAAAGGGACACAGAATCACCACCGGCGGAAACAAAAGATATTTCCCGGGAAATGGGCATGGAACGGCTGGAGTGCTGGAACGAGGTCCTGGAGGAACTTAAGAAAAAGCGAAAAATGACCCTCTACAGCAACCTCTATGGCACCACAGCGGTGATGGTCAATCCCCGGACGGTGGGAATAATCTTCCCTCCGGGCGGCAACGGCATAAAAAAGCAAATCGTCCTGGAGCGCCAAAACCGTGAAACCCTGGCATCCCTGGTTTCACAAAAGCTGGGCACCAGTGTGGTAATAAAGCCGCTGGACGAAGGCAAACCGGCCCAGGACAACGGCACCGGTGACGATCCCCTCATTGAGAGGGTCCGGGAGCTGGGCAAGGAGTTTAACATACCCGTGGACATCCTGGAAGAATAGGAGTGCCGGTGAACTTAAAAAGCAGGAAACATCAGCCGCTTTTTTAACTAATAATATAATACCGGTTCGAAAAGAATAATAAGAAAGCAGTAGGAGGCTTCAAAATGGCAAGAGGCGGTTTCCCCGGATTCGGGAATATAAACAACCTGATGAAACAGGCTCAAAAGATGCAAAAAGACATGGAAAAGCTTCAGGAGGAACTGGAGCAAAGGACCGTGGAAGCCACGGCAGGCGGAGGCGCGGTAACCGTAGTGGTTACCGGCAAGAAGGAGCTTAAGGAGATAACCATAAAGCCCGAAGTGGTGGACCCTGACGACATAGAGATGCTCCAGGACTTAATCCTCGCCGCGGTAAACGAGGGCATGAGGAAAGCCGAGAAAATGGTGGCCGAAGAAATGGCAAAACTGACGGGCGGGCTGGGCATTCCCGGTTTGTTTTAGCCGGCCCCTTTAATATTTTAGCGGCCCCTTTAATATTAAAAGTGAGCTTAAAAAATTGATTACCCAAGGGTGGTTTAAATGAGCTTTTATTCTGCGCCCGTGGCAAAACTTATCGAAGAGTTTGAGAAGCTGCCCGGGATTGGACATAAGACAGCCCAGCGGCTGGCCTTTTTCGTGCTGAACCAGCCGGAGGAAGACGTCAGGAACTTCGCCGCCGCCTTACTTGAGGCCAAGACAATGACAAAACACTGCTCCATATGCAGTAACCTGACAGACGTTGACCCTTGCGCCATTTGCAGCAGCCAGACCAGGGACCGCTCCGTCATATGCGTGGTGGAAAACCCCAGGGACGTGGTGGCCATGGAGCGCACCAGGGAATTCAAAGGCCTTTACCACGTGCTGAACGGAGCCATTTCGCCCATGGAGGGTATTGGCCCCGACGACATCAAAATAAAGGAACTCCTCTTAAGGCTGGGCAAAGGCGACGTAAAAGAGGTCATCCTCGCCACCAACCCCAATATCGAGGGCGAGGCTACTGCAATGTACATTTCCAAGCTGATAAAACCTCTTGGCGTAAAGGCCACCCGCATTGCCCACGGCGTACCGGTGGGCGGAGATTTGGAATACGCCGACGAGGTCACCCTGGCCAA
>JAKOSZ010000244.1 GCA_029776555.1 Bacillota bacterium
ACCGTCGGCGATGTCATATCCCACTACCTGGGTCATTTAAGGCAGCATCTTTAGCCTGCTCTTTTTTACGCTTTTTTATTTCTTCTTTGGCAAGTTTGTCGCACCGGTTGTTGTACTCATCGTCGCCGTGGCCTTTCAGCTTGACAAAACTTATGGAGTGAATCCTGTTAAACCTGTCCAGTTCCTTCCACAGGTCTATGTTTTTGACTTCTTCCTTTTCCGAAGTGACCCATCCCCTTGACTTCCAGTTTTCAATCCAGCCCATGGCGAAACCGTTGACCAGGTATGCGCTGTCGCTATTGAGTATCACCCGGCACGGCTCCTTTAAGCACTTCAGCGCCTCTACGGCAGCCTTAAGCTCCATCCTGTTGTTGGTGGTGTTATCTTCATAGCCCGAAATCTCTTTTTCCGCTTCGCCATACTTCAGTATGGCAGCCCATCCTCCAATGCCCGGATTCCCGGAACAGGCTCCGTCGGTATAAATCAAAACTCTTTTCATCCTTCTCTCCCTTGCCTAACAGTTACTTACGCCTTCCATGAGCGTTTTCCCGATCTCCCTGGCCCTGCGGGTACACTCCTCCATGGCGTCCATTACCGCATACTTAAAGCCGTTCTTTTCAAGAGCGGCCACGGCCCTTATGGTGGTTCCGCCGGGAGAGCAAACCATGTCCTTCAGTTCCCCGGGGTGTTTCCCCGTGTCCAGCACCATCTTTGCGGAACCTAACACCGCCTGGGCAGCCAGCCTGTAGGCTAAATCCCTTGGGATACCGGACAGCACGGCGGCGTCGGCCATAGCCTCTATAAACATGAACACGTATGCCGGGCTGCTGGAAGTAAGGGCCGTCACTTCGCTCATCAGGTTTTCGTCAATGATTTCCGCTTTCCCGGCGCAGGTAAAAAGCTTCTTAAGCTCCTCCAGTTCATCACTGCCCACACACGAATTGCCGCATATAAGGGTCATTCCTTCGCCCACCAGCAGGGGGGTGTTGGGCATAGTCCTGACAATTTTCCTGTCACTACCCAGTATTGACTCATAGAATTTTATGGGTATGCCCACGGCAATAGAGACAAGGATTTTTTTACCGTCAAAAACCCCTTTGCACTCTTCCAGGACTCCCTTCACGGCGTTGGGTTTTACCGCCAGGACCACCACGTCCGACTCCCGGACCAGGTCTTCGCAGCCTGACAAAGCTCTTGCGCCTGTCTCCTGCCGCAAGGCTTCGGCTTTCGCCCTGTCCAGGTCAAACAGACAGATGTTTTCGGGCCTTATAGTCCCAGAGTTTATTAATCCCTTCACCATGGCAGAGCCCATATTTCCGGTCCCTATAAACCCTATTTTCGCCTTCATGTCAACTGCCTCCTAATTCTATTTATTTCTTATAATATCACAGAGGAAGGCAAAGGCAACACGGTTTAACCTCTGTTCCCCAATTATTGAAACCCGTTTTGACGCCGCCGCGATATAACTGTTGCCTAAACCGCGGGTTTTGTGCTAAAATGTCATTTGTGTGGTTTCTAAATGGAAACAATATAACTTTAGGAGGTAATATAGATGGCAAGGTGCACTATTTGCAATAAGGCGACTGTTTTCGGAAACTCCCGCAGCCATGCCATGAATCAGGCCAACAGGCCTTTTAAACCTAACTTAAAAAAGGTTAAGATTGTGGTAAACGGCACCGTAAAAAGAGTAAATGTCTGCACCAGGTGTTTGCGCTCCAACAAGGTGACCCGGGCTATATAAAAAAAGCGTGCAAAACGCTTTTTTTATTGCCGCGGGTTTGCCGGACCCCACCGCTCCGGCCGGCTGAAGGCAGGACCCGGCAGTTGCCGGAGAGCCAGGAGGCAACCCCGGCGCTGCGGTAACCTATGTATTGGCTGACGGTGAAATGCGGGAAAGCCGTGGGAGGGAAAAACTCACCCATGGTTTGACGGGGAAAAGCAGGGTACCGCCCCACCCTCCTCTTATCTAAAAAGAATATTCGCAATGGCCCTTAAGCAGTTTCATAATCAGCACTACATCCTGAAAATTTTCTTCAAAAGCCCGCCAAAAAACCGGGGCATCTTTACTACCAGGATTTTCATGAGCGCTCCCCTCCTAAACCAGTTTGTATTACCAGTATATTCGAAAAGCCCATCTTGGTGATTGTCCGTGCCGGTGAAAACGGAGGTTACGCCCTTACACCCCTTTTGCGCCTGCAGGCAGGAGAGGGGTCAGGAATATTTCTGGGCCAGGCCCCTGAAAACCAGCGTAAAAAAGGTAAACAGACCGGCCCCGATTAAAGCGGGGATTATGGCAATGTCCAGGACTTTCGGCCCTATTTTGTTAAAGTAGGGCATATAAGCGCCTATCCACGCCCCCACGATACTGGGGGGTATGAAATCCCAGTACTTGCCGGGAACCTGGGATTTGTATATTAGTCCTCCTATAAGCCCAAAAGCCAGGGATATTAAGACTGTAAGCAGGAATCCGCCCATTTTAACCACCTGTTCTTATTTTTTAACCCCTCTTATTATTTCTCCCTTTATCGAAAAAATAACTGAAAGGCCTGCCCTGGTCTTTAATAGCCGGGATGGGAATAAGAATAAAATAGATAAGGCATATCTCTTTGAAAGGGGACGGCTGGCTTGTTTATTTTTTCCCTGAAAATAAGAAAGGGGAAACTGCTCCTCTGGATTCTGCTGGCGGCCGCATGGGCGTTTTTGTTGCATTTATGGGACCCTTCGCTGTTATTTCCGGCATACGCCGTCTGTATCACCGACCAACTGACCTTCCGCTACCCATCCCATTACCAGGTGGAGTGCTTCTACCCTGAGAAAAAGCCGGTGGTCGGTGAAAAAGAAGCCTTTGTCCCATTCTTGAAAACCAGTGAGCAGATATTCACCGACTACAGTTCGGAGGAAAACGGCATCAGCTTTAAATACCCCTCCGGCTATACCCTGGAAAAAATCGACCTCCCGGGCGGGGAAATACTGTCCCACCTGGAGTTCCGCCACAGGGAAAACACTTCCCGCGGCCTTGTCCAGGTTTGGGCCCTTTCGGGCAGCCTGGAAGAGTTTCTGGAAAACGCCAAAAAGTATTCTCAGCAGGACTTTCGGACCTTTTCCAGCAAAAAAATCATCGTCAACGGAGTAAAGGGCTGCCTGTGGGAATACACCGCCGTGGACAGCAACGGGCTTTTGTTTAAGGGAATGGAGGCCTTTTTAAATAAAGACAAAAAAATGTACAGGTTAAGCCTCTTTGCCCCGGTTTCCCACTGGACAGAAAATCTAACCCGCACTTTTTACTTAATGCTGGAATCCTTCAGGATACACTGATTTTGGCTCTTAGTCTTCCCAGTATATCTCCACCCTGTCTCCCGGCCTGACCTCATCTATATAGGACGCGTCCCTGCCGTTAAGCTTTAAAACCATTTTACTCTTTGGCCTGTTTAAATCAATGCTGATGTAATTAAACATGTCCACAAAGATGTACTTTTTCTCGTCAAAGTTTAAGTATATCTCCTTCCCGTTTAAGATTAAAGACTTGAGCCGGGGCTGAGCCTCGCCGGAACTGTCCGGGCTTTGGGCAGCCTCGCCGGGCTCATCCTCCTCCGGCAGGAGTTCCGTTTCTCCCTCCTCCCCGGCCGAATCGGGCAGGCTTTCATGTTCGGGAATACTGACAAACTCCACCCGGTCGGACTCGGAAAGGGGGGATTCAAAACCCTTTTCCTCTCCGTTAACCAAGGCCCTGTATTTTCCCGGGTCTATGCCCATTAAGGCCGCTGCGTCGCCGACCCGGATGATTTCACTGACCTTAATAACGTCCCCGTCCTGTATCTCCTCATGGATGGAGGCCGGCTGACCGTTCCTCTCCGCCCCGGGTTCCAGGAGGACCGCCCTTCCGTCCTTAATTGCCTCCAGGGATTTCAGCCCTTTGACAAAGTCTATTATCTGCGCTTTTGCATCCCTTCCGTTTACTGCAGGGGTTATTTTAACCTCATCGCCGTCACTTAAGGGGGTTTCCACATTGGCAATCCTGTTGTTTACCGTTATGACCGCGGCCTTCCCGTATTCCCCCCTCACGGTTTTCAACTCCCCGTTAATCCGGAAGCTTATGTTCTTTCCCTTTCTCCCTATGAGGAAGCCGGGATTAAAGCCCAGTACCGCTAAGGCGTCAGACACGGTGAGCCTTCTTGTGTTCAGCATCTGCACTTTGCTGTCATTCACCGTTACGGTAATAAAATTCTGTCCCATCTTTTCCAGGGTGCTTAAAGCTATCCCCAGCAGGGTTATCAACTCGGGCCCGGAAAACTTCCTCATGTCCATTTTAACGTCCCGCAAAATGTCCTTCCCCCGCACCAGCACCCTTTCAGGCGGCAGCCTGAAGAATTCGGCCAGCACCCCGGCAAGTCCCGGAACCTGGGAGCCTCCTCCCACAAGGAAAACCGCATTGGGAGTCTTCTGGTTGAGCTCAAGGACCTTCTCCCCTATAACCTGGGCCAGGTATTCCGCTGCGGGGCGCAGAACCTCCAGTACTTCACGGCTCTCCACCGTATGGGTCTTCCCCAGTATATCGGTAAACTTAAGCTCTTTTTGCCCCGTGGCAACGGATATCTTCAATTTCTCGGCGGTGTTAAAGTCCAAAAGGTAATGGCGGGCCAGCCTTTCGGTGATTTCGTCGCCGGCGGTGGGAACCATGGCGTAACCAATCACGGTCCCGTCCCTGGTCAAAGCAATATCCGAAGTTCCGGCGCCAATGTCCACCAGGGCAAGGTTTAAAAGCCTTAATTCCCTGGGAATTGCCACGTTAATGGCGGCAATGGGTTCAAGGGTAAGACCGGACACCTCCAGCCCGGCCTTCCGGACAACCTCCTGGAGGCTCTCTACCACCACATAGGGCAAAAAGGTGGCCAGGATTTCAGCTCCGATGGTCTTCCCCCTGTGCCCCTCAAGGGATGTAATGACGTAGCTGTCGAGATAGTAGGTGACAACACTGTAGCCCACGCAGAAAAAGCGGGGGCCTCTGCTCACCTGAACTTCCTGGTCCACACGGGCCTGGGCCAGCTGAATCCCTTCAATCTCAAGGCTGGATATCATATCCCGCGAGATTTCCGTATCAGGGTCTGTCTCCCGTTCCACCCTGATTTTACAGGCCTTCAGCACCCGGCCGGCGGCAGCTATGGACACGCTTTTAAGCCGGAAGCCAACCTTTTTCTCCAGCCTTTCCTTTATTTGAGACACAACCTCGGCCACGCCGGCCAAGTCATGGACCTGGCCCACGTACATGGCGCGGCTCTTGTGTTCCATTATCTCCGAGGCAATTACCTTAAATCTCTTACCCTCTTTTACGCCCACCAGGCCTATTACGGTCCTGGTGCCTATATCCAGCGCGAACACCGTTTCTTCAGGGAGATAAGCCTTTTTAAGCACGTCGGCTTTATCAGGGCTTTCCCTTTTCCCCGAATAACCTTTCTCCCTCTGCAGCGCCATTACTCCCTTTGACCCCCTTTCTTCTAAAGGCCCATCACCCGGCAGGCCCCGGGCGGCCGGATTGCCTGTTAAAAGCCTGGCTAACCCTCAGTTTGCAGGCCATGGTCATTCAGCCAGTAATCACAAAGCCTGTTGATGCTGCACACTTCGCACTTGGGTTTCCTGGCATTACAGACCTGTCTGCCATGGTACACCAGCTGATGGCAAAACAGGCTCCACTTTTCTTCAGGGACTACCTTCATAAGGTCCAGTTCTATTTTATAAGGGTCTTCATTCCTGGTTAAGCCGATCCTCCTTGCCAGCCTTTTGGCGTGGGTGTCCACCACAATCCCGGGTATGCCGAAAATATCCCCCAGGATAAGGTTGGCCGTCTTTCTCCCCACCCCGGGAAGCTTTAAGAGGTCGTCCATGTTAGCGGGGACCTTCCCGCCGAAGTCACTGATGAGCTTTTTGCAGCAGCCTGTAATGTTTTTGGCCTTGTTCCGGAAAAAACCCGTGGGCCTTATAATCTCCTCCAGTTCCTTTAAGTCCGCGGCAGCAAAATCGTATACGTTCCTATACTTTTTAAAAAGCACCTTGGTTACCGCATTCACCCTCTCATCGGTGCACTGGGCGGCAAGCTGGGTCGCTATTAAAAGCTGCAGCGGGTCCTTATATTCAAGGGAACATGCGGCGTCGGGATAAAGCTTTTCAAATTCCCTGATTATCTTTTTAACCCTTTCTTTCATTTTTTTAACCCCCAAACATATGGCCTTTTAATATCATGGTTCAGAGAGCACGGTCCGGTTTTATCCCTCACCCGCGGCCTTTTTTACCGCCAGCCTGTAAAGCTCCATGTAGCTTTCGGCGGGTTTTGCCCAGGAGAAGTCCATTTCCATGGCTGCCTTCACAAGTTTCCTCCATTCCGCCGGCTCCCGGCGGTAAAGCCTCAAGGCCCTGTCCAGGGCATTTTTGAACTCTGTCACGCTGTAGTCTTTAAAACAGAATCCGTTGCCCCTTTCCGGGTCACTGTCGTAGTCCGCAACAGTATCGGCAAGGCCTCCCGTAACCCTGACCACAGGTATGGTTCCGTATTTGAGGCCGATTATCTGTCCCAGGCCGCAGGGTTCGAACTTGGACGGCATGAGGAAAATATCGCTGCCCGCATATATCCTCCTGGCCAACCTTTCATTGAAGCCCAGGTAAAGCCCCACCATTGAAGGGTAGTTCTCCCTGGCAGCCTTTAGCGCCTCTTCCAGGTGCCTGTCCCCCGAACCCAGGACCGCCAGCTGAACCCCTTCCTTTACCAAATCCTCAACAATATCCAGCACCAGGTCCAGTCCCTTTTGTCCCGTCAGCCTGGAGACAATGCCCAGAAGCGGCGCGTCACAGACCTCAATGCCCAGCTCGTTTTGCAGGGCGTGCTTGTTTTCCCTTTTGGCCTCGGGAGAATCGGCGGAGTAGTTTTTAAAAATTGCCGGATCGGTCTCCGGGTTGAAGTCGCCGTAATTAATCCCGTTTAAAATGCCGTAGAGGTCCTGAGCCCTCTTTTTAAGAAGACCGTCCAAACCTTCCCCGTATTCTTCGGTCTGAATCTCCCGGGCGTAGGTTTTGCTCACCGTGTTAATGACATCGGCGTATACCAGCCCCGCTTTCATAAAACTGAACAACCCGTAGAACTCTACTTTTTCAGGGTTAAAAACCTCGTAAGGGACATTGAAAAGCCCTGTAACATTGGCGGGGAAATTGCCCTGGTATTCCAGGTTGTGAATGGTGAAAACCGTCGCCATTGCCTTGTAAAACGGGTCTTTTGGCCGGTACTTCTCCTTAAGCAGCATACAGACCGGCCCCGTGTGCCAGTCGTTCAAATGAATGACATCGGGCTTGAAGTTTATCCTGGGCAGCATCTGAACAACTGAGCAGCAAAAAAAGGCAAACCGCTCGGCGTCGTCCCCATGGCAGTAGATGCCTTGTCTGTCAAAGTAATGATAGTTGTCTATAAAATAAACGGGCAACCCGTTTTGAAAACCGACAGCGTCTCCATTGAGTTCAGATTTCCTAATTATGCACGTCTCTGTCCTGTAGCCCATTCTAACGGGAAAGTCCGCCATGTATTCCATGGGACTCCTTACGGTTTTATACCTGGGCATGACTATTCTCACGTCATTGCCCATACTTGCCAGCCACAGAGGGAGGGAGCCTGAAACATCGGCAAGACCGCCGGTTTTCGCAAAAGGCGCCGCTTCAGCCGAGACAAACAGTACTTTCAAACTGTCAATCACCTGCTTTCGTCAAATCCCGTCGCTGAAATTAAGCCAAAAGAGTCAGCTCTCTCTTTTGCGGGTCCTTTCGTAGGTTTCCCCCTGCCCCTTATTTTATTCCAAAAATCTGCTTGCTGACGTCTATAAATATGGCGGCTATTTTAGGGTCAAACTGGCTTCCGCTGCACCTTTCTATCTCGCTTAAAGCCTCTTCCACCGACATCCCCTTTCTGTAAGGCCTGTCATTGGTCATAGCGTCAAAAGCGTCGGCAACACAAAGGATTTTGGCGTGTTCACATATTTCAGCGCCTTTTAACCCGTATGGATAGCCGTTGCCGTCATACCTTTCATGGTGCTGGAGTATGGCTTCCAATCCGCCCTTTAGGAACTCCACGTCCTTTAGGATGTTGTAGGCAATTACCGGGTGGTTCTTGATTATCTCAAACTCCTGTTTTGTAAGGGCTCCACCCTTATTAAGGATGCCGGTGGGAATGCCAATCTTGCCGATGTCATGAAGTATTGCGGCGTACCTCAGCACTTCAATGTAACTCTTGCTGTAGCCCATGTTTTCAGCAATGACACAGGCTATTTCCATCACCCTCTGGCAGTGGTTCCTCGTATAGACGTCGTTGGCTTCCACCGCCCTGGCCAAAGCCATAACCGTTTGCAGGTACCCCGTGTTTATCTCCTCATTGTACTTCATGAGCTCAAGGTTTTTTTGTTTCAACTCTTCCTTTATCAAGTTCAGTTCTTTGTTATAGGCGTTGAGCTCCGCGTTTACTTTCGCCGTCTCCCTGTATAAAGCCTCAATCTCCAGTTTTTGAGCATACATGCTGTTGTACATTTCCGCGTTTTTAATTGATATGGCCGCGTACACAGCCAGGTTCTCAAGAAAGTCCACGTTAACGTCCAAAAAGGTTCCCGGCACTCCGCTTTCAATAAACAGAACCCCTACGGTTTCGCCGGAGACATTGAGGGGGATGGCCATTTTGTCTCCCCATATGCTCCTGGATTTTATGAACATGTTTACGCTGACAATGGTTTTTTTGGACCTTAAGCACCTCATTATAACCGAATCTTCAGGTATTTCTCTCCCCACTTCGTTTAAGACCACATTGCCGAACTCATACTTGCATATGAGTTTACCGGTGTTCTTGTCCATGAAATTGATCAGATACCTGTCACAGCCGGAAAACTTGTTAAACACATTGTAGATGTATTCAATGATGACGGATACGTCCAGGGTGGAAGTGATTATCTGGGAAGCCTCTTTTAAAGCTGCCAGTTCTTCGTTTTTCCGCCTGACCTCCAGCTTCATTTTCTTCATTTCACGGGAGAGTTCCGGTTTCTCGTATTTGAGAGATTGTTTGGCAAAAAAGAAATTTCCCGCTCTCTTTTTTCTCTCTGCACCGGGACCGCCGGGAAATTTCAAGCCCATCCCCACCGGGGACAAAACTCCTGTCCTGTTTTTAACAGCAAGGACATTCATTGTGACAAACAACATGCATACGGTCAGCGCGCAATTAAAATATGTGCCTTCCTTCCCCAAAAGACTTTCAAGCAAAAGACAGAAAAGCAAAGCCAAAATCACAGACATTATGACATAATGGGATGCTATGTACTTTTTCACCTTTTTTTCTCCTAAGTTAGTTACCTATAGTCGTCTTCAGTTTCTGTTAATTTACTGTTTTGTAACAATATGTTGCTGCCTCATATGTTAAGACTCTGCAAGAACGAACTGCTTTATGCTGCTTGGGGGCAACGCCTAAAATTCAACAATCAATTACATTATCTGGCACACTAATTATTTTATATTCTACATTATTGGAAAAAACCCTTTTTTAAATGACATGATTGTTAAAAAAAAGACTGCCTTTCGGCAGTCTTTTTTAAGCTAATCCGCTTAACCCTTGTCCTCGGCCAGTTCTACCTTGAACTTCAGTGTCTCGCCGTTTCGGTACACCTCTACATCAACCACATCCCCGGGCTTGTGTTTTTTCCTCAACTCATAGAGCTCATCTATGGTTTTGACCCTTTGCCCGTCGAACTTCGTTATAATGTCGTTAGCCCTGATGCCTGCCCTGTAAGCCGCTCCAAACCTGATAACCTCCTCTACCCAGAGCCCTTCGGGAAGTCCGTTCTTTTTCGCCACTTCGGCTGTGAAATCCGTGGCAATTAACACATTCAGTACCGGGGGCCTGCCCTGGACATAGCCTAAATTTATCAGGCTTTCAACTATCTCTTTGGCCTTGTTCACCGGTATGGCAAAACCCATTCCTTCAAAGCCTTCGCCGGCTTTAAGGGTATTTATCCCTATAACCTCGCCCCTGGAATTGGCCAGTGCTCCGCCGCTGTTGCCCCTGTTTATTGAAGCATCGGTCTGTATGAGCTTCAGCTCCTCGCCTCCGCCTTCTACCTGGTAATTCCTTTCAAGGCCGCTTATTACCCCCGCAGTCACCGAACCCATGAATTCCAGGCCGGCAGGGTTACCTATGGCAACAGCCACTTCGCCCACCTTAAGTTTGTCCGAATCGCCCAGTATGGCCGCCTGCAGGCCTTCGGCGTTTATTTTTATCACCGCCAAATCGGTCTTCCAATCGGTTCCCACCACTTCCGCCTCAAGGGGCTCATCTTTCCGGCTGGGAAGGAAGACCTCTATTTTAGCCCCATTTCTGATTTTCCCCGTATTGGAGTCAATGACGTTGCTTATTACGTGGTTGTTGGTCATAATGTAGCCGTCTTCCCTGATAATAATCCCGGATCCCACTCCCATGTTCTGTCCAAAGAAAAGGCTGTTGGCAGGATAGGTTACCCTGATGCCCACCACCGAGGGGCCAACCTTTGCGGCCACAGCGGCAACTACCGAGTCGGTCTGCCCCACAATCTCAATCTTGCCATAGCTCCCGTTCTGAGGCGGAGTATATACCTTCGTAGAGGAGATCTTGCCAATATACCTTTCCACAAGGGGACTTATCACCGGTTGCAGCGCTGTCATGAACACAGCCGTTATGAGCCCGCCCAGGATTGAACAGACCAGGCCCACCGCGATAAGCTTAAGTACTCCATGGCGGTCGCTTCCCCTGGGCTTGCGGTACTTCTCGGTATAAAAGGGCGGATTCTTCTGCAAAACGGACTCGGACCGGCTTTGAGCCACCTCCGGCTGATCCGCCGCAGCGGCCTGGTCCGGTGCCATGCCGGCCGGGTAATCCCCCTTTATATCCTCAAAATTATCGGTATTCACCTGTTCCGAATCCCCGTCTGAAAGCTGAGAGGCCAAAAGGTTTTCAGCCTCTTTTGTATCCGGTGAAGCAGGAGTCGTTTCCGCCTGTTCTGCCGGGCTTGTCTCCGCCGATTGCGTGAGTTTGTCTTCAGCAGCGTTTTTGTCCTCTGCCCTGTTTTCATCCCTGTATTCGTTCAGGTCGGCGTTATTCATACCTGTCAACTCCTCCTGTCAATATCTCCTTTAATTTTAAAGGCTCTTTTTTAAAAAAGTATGAATAATTTGTTAACATTATGGCCCGGGCTCCTAAGCCCTTTTCAGGGTGAAGGTGAACTTGCTGCCCTTGCCCGGCTCGCTCTCAACCCATATCTCCTGCCTGTGCTCGTTTATTATGTTCTTAATTATGGCAAGGCCGAGGCCCGTGCCGCTCTTGTCCTTTCCCCTGGACTTGTCGGATTGGTAAAACCTCTCCCCTATGAAGTCAATTTCGTCTTTTTCTATGCCCATACCGTCGTCTTCCACCGATACAAAGACCCTTTCTTTTGAAACCGCTGTGGAGACCCTTATCCTTCCGCCCGGATCGGTGAATTTTATGGCGTTGTGCAAAAGGTTCAACACAACCCTTTCTATTGCGTCGGGATCGGCGTTGACATAGGTAGATTCCTCTTCAAAGAAGGCCTCTACCTGGAGGTTTTTCCCCACTATCAGGTTTTCCAGCTTTATCACCGTCCGCCTTAAGAGCTCGTTAATCTCAAAGTCCCTCATGTCAAGGGAGAGTTCCCCGGCTTCCATTTTGGCCAGGTCCAGGAGGTCGTTGACAAGCCTGTTGAGCCTTTCCGTTTCTTCCTTTACAATGCCCAGGTATGTCTCATGCCTCTCCGACGGAATGGTTCCGTCCAGTATTCCCTCCACGAATCCCCTGATGGTGGTCATGGGGGTCCTCAATTCGTGGGACACGTTGGCAATAAAACTCCTCCTTACCTCTTCAAGCTTTTGCAGCGCCGATGCCATCTGGTTGAAGCTTACCGCCAGCTCCCCTATTTCATCCCTGGACCTTATGTCAAGCCGGTTTTGGAACTCGCCGTTGGCAATCACTCTGGCCGCGCTTTTTATCTGCTTCAGGGGCTTTGATAAGGTCTTGGAAAAGACATAGACCAGCAGGGCCGAAACTGCTAAAGATATGAACACGGAAGTCAAAAACAGTCTGAAAACCGTAGACCTGGCCCTTTGAAGCTCCGGAATGGGCGTGTGGAAATAGATCGCCCCAATTACTTCCTTTCCCTGCCTGAATATGGGCTTGGCAATGGTGAGCCATGGCCCCTCCCCGTCGTCAAAAAAGCCGTAAAAGTCGCCCTTTAAGCTTATCTCCCGCCCCGACATAACCCTTTCATACTGCCTCTTGTCGGGCAGCAGGGGATAGCCCGTGTCGTCAATAAGGTTCTGGGTTATTCTCTTAGGCAGCGCCGGTTCCGAGTGAAAAATATGGCCGTTTTTCTCCACAATCCAGATCATGGAGTTGGAGTAGCTGCTGAAAAACTCCATGGAACGCTCAAAGACAATCCGGGCGGCCAGGTTTTCATAGCTGCCGAGATAGGCCAGAAAGTAGTTCTCCACCCTTTTCGCGCTGTTTTCAACCAGCTGCACCTTGTCCTTCACTGCGTAATCGCTTAAAAAATAGTAGAGTATGCCTCCAGCCACCAGGAAGCCGAAAACCAGCAGGAGAGAAAACATGGCCATCAGCTTGCCGAATATGGACTTAAGCATCACTTCACCTCAAACTTGTACCCTACCCCCCAAACGGTTTTAAGCTGCCAGTTCTGGTTGGCGCCTTCCAGCTTTTCCCTGAGCCTTTTTATGTGGACATCCACTGTCCTGGAATCGCCGTAGAAGTCAAATCCCCAGACATTCTCCAGCAGCTGTTCCCTGGTAAAGACCTTGTTGGGATTTGACGCCAGGTAGTAAAGCAGCTCAAGCTCTTTCGGGGGCAGTTCGATTTCCCTCTCATTGGCCTTTACCGTGTAATTGCTCTTGTTTATTACAAGGTTGGGGTAAACAATCTCCTGTTCGTCGGAGTCCTTGTGTTCGTACCTTCTCAGCACGGCCCTGACCCTGGCAACCAGTTCTTTGGGCTCAAAGGGTTTCACCATGTAGTCGTCAGCCCCCAGCTCAAGCCCAAGTACCTTGTCAAAGGTTTCCCCTTTTGCCGTGAGCATAATTATGGGGATGTTGCTGATTTTTCTGATTTCCCTGCAGACCTGCCATCCGTCCATGCCCGGCAGCATTATATCCAGTATGATCAGGTTGGGCGCCAGTTTCCTGAAGGACTCAACAGCCTCTGAGCCGCTGTTGGCGATAAAGGCCTGGTAGCCGTCCTTTTCCAGGTAAAGCCTTACCAGCTCACAGATGTTTACATCGTCATCCACCACGAGCACTTTCGCTCCGCTTCCCAATTCCCCCGCCTCCTTGTCCAACGTCTACACACGC
>JAKOSZ010000245.1 GCA_029776555.1 Bacillota bacterium
TTGGCGCCGTAAGCTACGCTGAGAAAAGGGAAGACGTTTCGGTATACCTGAAAAAGGGTGTGCTGCCTGAAGCCGATTCTGTGGACGACGAGTCCACCTGGGCCAGCGGAGCCCTGGAGTATAAGGTAAGGCTTGGGCCCGGGGATAAAGTGAGGTATGACTTTGCCTGCCATTTGCACGCAGGGCACTGGATGCTGGATTGGCTGAAACCCCTGGAAAGGCCTTTAAACATAGACAGGATTAGGGAGGATTTCTTAAAGCGCTGGAGAAAGCAGCTTAAAATAAAGCTTGACCTGCCCGACAGGCGCTTTGCCGATGCATTAAACTGCCAGCTTACCCACCTTTACATGTTTACCGTGGCAAACTCGGTAAGGATTACGCCCATTTCCTACCCCCTCTGGTGGCTGAGGGACGGGTCATATGTGTTAAACGCCCTCAACAAAGGCGGATTTCATGAATTCAGCGAAAGGGCCTGCAGGGAGATTGCCCCTAAAGACGCCTTCGGGGGTTTTGGTTCGGAAGGGGACGGCCCCAGTGAATTGATATGGGTGTTGTCGGAGCACTACCTGCTGACCGGCGACCTGGAATACTTAAGGGATGTCTGGCCACACATGGAAAGAAAGGCCCGGCTCCTTATGGAAATGAGGAGGGCCAAAAAACCCATAAAGATATTCACCGAGTTTACCATACCCAAGTGCATGCTGGCCCCCAATACGGATATCTTGTGCCTGGCGGCGGAAAACGGCCTCATAAAAGGCAAGATGGACCACCATTTCCCCACCCTCTGGATCAACGGCTTCGCGTACCTGGCCCTGACGAGGGCTGCCCTGTGTGCCGAAGCCCTGGGCCTGAACAGTGAAATTTACAGGAAGGAAGCGGAAGAGATAAAAGCTGCCCTTATTAGGGAAGCCGGCCGTATTTTCGGGCAGAACGACAGGGATGTGACCTCGGCTTTCTGGCCTTGCGGCTGGGCTTCAAAGGAAGACCGCTTCATAAAAGAAAAATTCCTTGAGTTCTGGGATAAGGTCAGGTGTCCCAAGGGCCGGCATGTGCCGGAACCCCTCTGGACCTACTTCGAGGCTGGGCAGGCCCACAACTACCTGCTGCTGGGGGAGAGGGACAAGGCCTGGCTTTCAATTGAATGGTTCCTGTCAAACCACACGGCCCCCGGCCTTTACACCTACCCTGAGGGGATAGACGGGAACACCGCCCTGCTGTGGCCGAGGACCAGGGGCTGGGATGACGTGAATTACGTGACGCCCCACGGCTGGACCGCGGCGGAGGTCTTCCACCTCCTCCGGGACTGCCTGGCCAGGGAGGAAGGGGACAGGCTGGTGTTGGGCTCAGGCGTTCCGGAAAGCTGGATGGACAGGAGCTTCGAGGTTAAGGGTATGCCCACCTACTTCGGAGAGCTCTCCTTCAAATACAGCCCGGCGGACAGGGAAGTGGAAGTGAGCATAGATGGCCTGCCTGAAGACAGGATAGAGCTTGAATTCCCAATCCGGGTGAAACTAAAGAAAAAGGGGCAGGCGTAACCTGCTTATAGCAGGTTGCCGGGTAACCGTGGTAAAGATTTCCCCCATCCCCATTCCGGGAGGGGGATTTTTTAGTGCGCGCGGCATGCGCGCGACCTTGACGGTGAAAGTCCGTTACGGGGGTTGATAGCACCAACCGTTAGCCAA
>JAKOSZ010000017.1 GCA_029776555.1 Bacillota bacterium
AATCCTTGATTCCGTCTGCCTTACCAGGACGGTTTTCTCAAAAATGCCGTCGCTTATGCCTAAGTGCTTCTCGGCAAAGAGGAGGCCCTTTTCCCTGCTTAGGACAAACTCCCCGGAAATATCGTTGTAAAACCCGTCGTATACCTTTACCGACCCCGTGCTGAAGTCTCTCTCCACCCTGAAAAGCTCGCCGCTGTCCAGGGTGTATTCAAGGCTGCCTCCATACTCATGGCCATTCCAGGGTTTGAACCTTTTAGCCGGGGGCAGCCGGCCGTCCTTACCCGCCCTGCCGCCTTTAAGGCCGAAAAGCATCCCCCTGATAAACCACTGGAGGGACGTCTTCCCTGACTCATTGGGCCCCAGGATAAGGTTAAAGCCCGGGCCAAACTCCAGGGAAAGGTCTTTAAGTTTTCCAAAACCTTTAATTTTAATGCTCCTGATTACCAATAAAGCCTCACTCCTGCAGGCCTGGAACACGGGGACAGGTACAGTGTCCCATTTTGTTAAAATTAACCATTTAGGTTTAACTAAATTAGGAACCTGTCCCCTCGTTCCAAAGTATCCCGTTTTGGCAAATTTAGTTAATTTGGGACAAGGGACCTGTCCCCCTGTCCCAAATTGGGAAATTTATGAAAACTGGGACAGGGAACCTGTCCCCCTGTCCCAGTCAAGTGCCTCCAGACCGTAGTAGAGAGCCCTTTTTAGAAGCTCCTTCTCATGTTCGGAGGTGGAATTTATCTTCTCCCTCATTTTCCGTACGAAGATTCCCTTTAGGCCTGGCTCTTTTTCAAGCTCATCCAGGACGTAATCCGGCGCCGTGCGGTCCAGTATTTTAATGTAAAAGAACTTGTCTTCAAAGCGGGACTCAAGGTAAGGGCAGTTGACCCTGTAGTCCCTTTCCACCCGCCCTTTCAGCGTCACAGAAAGCATACGGTCTTCCGGCGGCCTGTTAGCCGTCAACCAGCTTGATGCGGCTTCTTCAATCCTTTCCGCCGCCTGCTCGTCATCACAGGAGCCGCTTATGTCCACCTCAAGCTTTACATAAACCCTTTTCCCCAGGGGGACAAATTTGGTATCCAGCTTTTTTAGCCCTGTCTCATCCATTGAAAGCCGCCCTACTATGACCCCGTGTTCCCCCTCTTCGTCAAATCCAAGCGGTTCCGGGCTCCCCGGGTTATACGCGGGGCAGCCTCCCAGCCGGAAAATGGGGTTGTGAAAGTGCCCCAGCCCTATATAATCCATGCCCAGCGCCTTTAGCTCTTCAGAGGTCATGGGATTGAAACTGTTGCTGCCTATGTCCATGTCTACGGTTCCGTGTACCAGCAGGACGTTGAAGTAATCGTGAAATGAAGCCTTCAAGCCTTTCACCAGCGATTCATGCTGGGAAAATCCCTTAAATCCGGCGCCCCACACCCAAACTTTCTTCTCTTCCACGATTCTATAGCTTTCCTTGTCGCCCAGAATGTGAACATTTTCGCTCCACTTGAAAGTCTTGTAATAGGAGCCCTCCACGCAAGGGTCATGGTTTCCCGGAACAATAAAGGTTTCTATGCCGTATAAGCTGCCCAGAAGCTCATTTACATAGCTTACGGTGGATTTCTTCACGTAGTCGTGCTCAAACAGGTCTCCGCATATAAAAAGGAAGTCAACGCCCTCTTCCCTTGCCAGATCGGTTATGCGCCGAAAGGTGTCCCTTAAGTCCTGGCGCCTGAATTTGGCCTTCTCAGGGCCCAGTGTGGCAAAGGGCATGTCCAGGTGAAGGTCGGCACAGTGTAAAAACTTTATTTCCAGCGGCAGGAAAAACACCCCCTGTTAAATAAGATCCCTCCCAGGGCTCTGCCTACGGCTCGCTCTCCAGCACAGCGCAGGCGACGGCAAAAGATTCACCGTGGGAAAGGCTTATGGCCAGGTCTTTTCCGCCCATCTCCCTGAACCTTTCCAGGGCTTTCCCCTTCAATACCGCATAGGGCTTGTTCTTTTCGTCGCACAACACCTCAATGTCCTTCCATCCCACCCCATTGCCGATGCCGGTTCCCAGGGCCTTGGCCACCGCCTCCTTGGCGGCAAACCTGGCCGCATAACTTAAATACCTGGCTTCCTTCCTGTTCTCGCAGTATTCCACTTCCCCCGGAGTAAACACCCTGTCCCTGAAGGCCCGGCCTAAAGTTTCCAGGGAATTTCTGACCCTGCTTATCTCAATTATATCTACCCCGCAGTGTACTCCCATCAAGCTCACCGCCCACCGGTCACAAATAACAAAAAAGCTCGGTGCTGTTATGCCCTCGCTTTTATGATGATTTTAAAGAAGCCTTTTTTACGCCCTGATCCTGTCTCTTCTCCGCTCTTCCAGGACCGCGTCAAGGGCAGCGGCTTCGTTTACCACGTCTTCAACCTTGTTTAGCATTTCATCCGGCTCTATACTTGACAACACCTGGTGTTTGAACATGCTCACCATGCTTTCCATGTATGAGAGCTTGGTATCAATTTTTTCCAGGTCGTTTTTCTCCATCTTGATCCTTTCGGTTATCTTCTCATCCATGGCTATTAAGTTTTTTAAGTCATTTATCATGCCCGGGTCCTTGGTAAAGTTAAGCTTCCGCAAATTGGCGCTTAACCTGTCGGTCACCTGGTTTAAGTTTATTTCGGAAAGTTCCCTGCTGCGTATGCAGAAGTTGTTTAAGAGTTTGATATAGGCTATCACAAGGTTCAAGGTCTTTTCCACAATGGTTTCCTTTACGTAATTGCTTTCCCCCCTGAAAAAGGAGTTGACTATTTCCGTCTTGTCGTCCATTACCTGCCGCAGCCTCTTAAGATAATCCCCGCCTGCGTGCCTCCTGGCCTCGTAGGAAAGCTTTAAACAAAGCATGTTAAGGTTCTGGACCCGCTTAATCTTTTCTTTCCTGATAAACTGCTCGTGGAACTTCTTGCTGAACAGGTCACGAAAGACAAAGAAAAAATAAGCCGCGGCCGGCAGGGCATACCGGGCCACATCCCAGTAGAACACACCTTCCCTGCCCACCAGGTTGACAGCAAATATGGAAATAAACAGCACGGCCAAGTTCCTGAAGTTAAATAAGGCGCTGAAAAACAGTTTTGCTTTCATACCAATCTACCAGTTACTCCTTTGATATTATTGGGAAGTGGTCTTTTTCTCTATCTTTTCCTTTACCTCAAAGCCCTGCTCCTGGGAAAGCATGGCCTCAGCCCTGGCCAGCGCCCTCTCTCTGGCGGAACTCACGTCAAGCCTCTTTAACTTAAGCTCCGTATTGTCCATGTTCAGGGACTCTATGGCATTAGCCCTGGCAGTCTTCCTGTCGACAATCTCCCTGGCCCTTTCCATGCTCTCGTTGACCTTGCCCACCCTGCTGCTCCTTGACGTGTACTGGGCGTTAATGGAATTGATATTCTCCCTCAAAGCGGCCATCTTCGCCTGAGATTTCAACGTCCTTAACTCGTGCAGCTTTGCGCTCATCTCGGACTCAAAAATCTTGTAGTCGTCCCTGATTCTTGCCACTTCGGCCATGGCATTATCGTAGGTGGCCTTTTGTGTCTCATAAGTGGCCTGGAGTTCCTCCTCCTGCATGAGGAGCTCAACAAGAAGGTCCTTGTCCCCTTGCTTTTGCGCGGCCTCAATCCTCGCCTTTACGGCTTCCAGGTTCTTCTGGGCGTTTTTCATCTCTATCTTTATAAGTTCCGCGTTGGTCTGTATCTCAATAATCTGCTGCTCCGCTTCCTTGCGGGCCTTTTCAATCTGATTCTTTATATCTTCGAACAAGACTTCCGGATTCCTTTCTTCCAATCTTCCTATAAACAGTCCGAAAAATCCCCTGATAAGAGCCCCCAGCCTCTTGAAAAAACCCATCGCACAGCCTCCTTCACAAACAACTTGATATATTTAATGTATTACAAAAAACTGGCGTTGTAAATAATAAAACCTTGCAATGGAGCTAGTTGTTACCTGCCGCCGTAAGAGTGGTTTTGCGGCCTTTTCTCCTGTCCAGCAATTTCCCGTATCTTTTGGGCAAGAGGTCCAAATCGTCGCACTCCTCTATGGCAAGCATGGACATAAGTTCTATGTCTTTTGTGCTCAGCCTCATGCGGTCCACGGCCCTTAAAAGTATTTCTCCGGTTATTACGGGGTTTTCCACGTTTTCATCGCAGGCTATTTCGTATGCTTTTCTCACCACGTTCTCAATCTCCGCCCCGGAATAGTTCTCAGTTCTTTCGGCAAAAGGCGTAAAATCGGTTATATCGGTGTTAAACCTGTACTTTCGCATGATAACTTTGAATATTTCGGCCCTTTCATCCCTTTCCGGAAGGAGCACAGGTATTTTCTTGTCAAACCTTCCGGCCCTTTTTAAGGCGGGGTCCAGAAGGTCCGGCCTGTTGGTGGCCGCAATAAATATTATTTTCCCCCTGTTATTGGTATTCCCGGTAAACTGCAAAAATTCGCTGAATATGTTGCGGCTTACCCCGCTGTCTTCGTTTCCCCCGCGCTTAAAGGCGGTGTCGATCTCGTCCACAAACACGATAACCGGCTGCTGGGACTGGGCGCCCAAAAGGCACTTTTTAAAGTTTTTCTCACTTTCCCCCACGTACTGGCCCAGTATCCTGGACATGTCAATTTTCACGCAGTTAAAGCCGCTGGTCTTGGCAAGGGCGTTCACCAAGAGCGTCTTCCCTGTCCCGGAAGGGCCGCAGAGGAGAATTCCCATGGGCACCCGCCTTAAGTCCCCCCTCCTTATGGGCTGCACCACGTTCCTGAGCAGGTAGTTCTTAACCTTCTCCATCCCTCCGATGTCCTCAAAGCCGATTTCAGGGTATATGAACTCCAGAACATCTCCATACTCTTTTTTAAGCACCGAATGCTTTTTCTCCTTGATGAACTCAAAACTGATGGGGACCCCTTCCGCCTCGGCTTTCAGTTTTATGTCCTTTATGGCCTTTTTGCTGAGGCCCGAGGAGAGCTTGGCAAACTCGGAAACGGAAATGTCCATGCTCACGCTGTTGTCTTTTAAGAGGTACTGGATGTACTCCTTCCGCTCTTCTTCCCCCGGCAGTTCCACCAGTATGGGCTCCACCCGGTAAGAGGACTTTAGGACCTCCCTGCTGACGTCGGCCAGGTTGTCCGCCAGCAGTATGATGGCGCTTCCCACGGATGAAATCCTCGGGTTGACCGACCATTCGCTTATCCATACCAGGGCGCTCCGTTCCTCCAGCGACAGGCTTCCCACGTCGCCGGAAGGGATGATTTTCTCCGCGTGGTTGATAAAAAGCGCCGTTTTGGTGTTTTTCAGCGCCATGTCTATATAGGGGAATATCCTGGACGGCATGGCCTGAAGAAGGTTCTCGGCCTGGTTTGAGGTGATAATGTTAAACTCCCTTTCCATGGCGGGTTCCAGAAAGGTAAGGCCCCGTGCCACGTCATAGAAAGACACTATGGAAAAATTCCGCGGCTTTATAAACTCGTCGAACAGGTACCTGTCAATGTACCTGTAATTGTCCACCAGGTCCCTGACATTGAAATACAGCAAAAACTCATGTGAAATCCCTGACTTGTACTTGTTTAGGAACTCCTCGTACCACATAGCACCTGCCCCGGTTAAATCCTTAGTATTTGGCCAAGCCATTTGCTTCTATACACAAATGATTATACTACACTTAAGACCGCCTGCCGATAAAAAAGCCGGCAATACCTCCTATAACCTTTATCACCGGCATGCCGCCCCTTCCTACAATGGGGTGACGGCGGACAAGAACAGCAGCATATACCGAATTATGCCCTGTCAGCCTCCTTCCTCCATTCCTCCAATTGAGCGGCGGCGGCCATGGAAAGCCTGCTTTTATTAGCTCTTTGTCGTGCGGCCATGTGGTGAAAAAACAGTGAGGCAAAGTCAACAGAGGAAGCCGGCAGCGCGTCGGCCTTAACCCAACTTCAGCGAAACAGGATAAAAGCGCCATGGCCTCCTAAGTTAGAAGTGTCCCGGGAGTTAATTCCGGCTATGATTCGCTGACCTGTTCACTCAGGTAGCTGGTGGCAATTTTTACGTCGCTGGGTTTGTCCACATCGTTGCCTATTTCGGGAAACTCGGATATAATGGCCTTCCCCTTCATGTCCATCAGCCTGGAAAACTTCTTCTCCACCCTCTTTATCGAAAGGGTGCCCAGCATAAGCTGGAGCATGAAGGTAAAACCCAGTATCCAGGCCATTTTAAGGGGATTTTTTCGTGCCTTTAACAGCCTGTCTGCAAATTCATAGCCTCTCTGCAGGATCACGGGGTTTGCGTAAATGATGTTGCCGCCGGTAAAGACCCCTTCCCTTACTTTCACGTAAGTCCTTTCCACTCCGGGATATTTTACGTCGTTTACCCTCTTCTCAATTATGGGGTAACACAGGTCGCCTTTTACCTCTTCGCATTTCCTGACAAAATCGTTTATCGCCTCCGGGGTTATCATGGGTATATCGGAGGTGCATATCAACAAATTGCTGCCATAACCCAGGTAGTTCACCGCTGCCCTGATATTCTCCATTATGGTGCCGTTGCTGTCTATTATGGCGTCCACCTTGTCGTGAAAATACTCCTTAAGCTCTTTTTCGGGGCCTACAACCACAATTTTACCGATACCTGAAGCGTTTCTGACGGCGTCAATGACATATTCGGCCATATATTTCCCGTTAATGGGAAACAGAGCCTTGTTACGTATGTGTTCACTGCCTTTTACAGGCTGTTCTCCTGCAAGTATAACGGCGTTTAACATACATAAAAACCCCTTTTTACTCCTTATCATGCTTTTTAAAAGAGCTGACAATGGCTATTTCCTGGTTTCTTATGTGCCTTTGAGCTGTTTCACTGGCCCGCTGGGTATCCCGCGCCGCAATCGCTTCGTAGATATCAAGGTGTTCCTTTACAATCTCTTTAGGACTTATATAGTCCTTCAAATAGATAACCCTGAAGCGGTAGACCTGTTCCCTTAAGTTGCTGGCGATCTGTATAAGCCTGTCGTTCCTTGACGACTTGTATATTATTTCATGGAACTCCACATCTTTTTTAACCAGGCCGGAAAGGTTGTCCTTCTCCACGTATGAGGCAAACTGGCTGTGGACGTGCTTTAACATCTGAAGCTCCTCATCGGTTATCCTGACCGCGGAAAGCGACGTGGCAAGGGCATCCAGGGCCGCCCTGACCTCCAGAACGTCCATGATGTCCTTCACCGAAAGGTCCGCCACCTGGGCTCCCTTTCTCGGGATTATATGGGCAAGACCCTCCAGCTCCAGCTTCCTGATAGCTTCCCGTACGGGCGTTCTGCTGACGCCCATCTTTTCAGCCAGCTGCACCTCCATCAGGCGCTCTCCGGGCTTCAGTTCACCCATTATAATCGCTTCTTTCAAAGTGTTAAATATTACTTCTCTTAAAGGTTTGTAATCGTTAAATTTCATCTTAAGCAACTTTCCCGCCATGCCATCTCTCCTTAATACTTGGAATAAACTCTATCTGTAATTGCAAAATATATAACTTCCGGTGGCGTTTTGAGTTTCTTTACGCGGTATTTGTCAGGCAGCACTCATACCCCTTGCCTTTAAAAAATTCCACCGATTTTTCCGCCAAGCCGTGATCCTTAAATATTCCGAAAACCGTCGGCCCGCTTCCCGTCATCACGCTCCCCAAAGCCCCGTGCTCAATGAGCAGTTCCTTAATCTCCCGTATCACGGGATACTTATGCGCCGTCACCGTCTCCAGCACATTCACCATGCCCGACGCCAGGGCCTCAATGTCTCCCCTGCCTATTGCCTTAAGGAGTTTTTCCATATCCGGCCTCTCTGTTATTTTCTCAAAGTCCAGATTTCTATATACCCAGGGCGTTGAAACCTCAAATGGCGGTTTTACCAGCACAACTCCGGTCCCGGGCAGCGGCGGCAATCCTGTCAGCTTTTCGCCAATACCCTCGGCCAGCATTGTACCGCCGTAAACGCAAAAGGGAACATCAGCGCCCACCTTCAGCCCCAGAGCAGCCAATTCCTCCTGGCTCGCATCCACCGAAAACAGCCTGTTTAAGCCTTTCAGCACCGAGGCTGCGTCGGTACTCCCCCCTGCAAGCCCTGCCGATACGGGTATGCTTTTCTCAATGTGTATATCCACGCCTTTCCCAATCCCATAAGCGCTTAAAAAGAGCCGCGCCGCCTTGTATGCGGTATTGCTCTCGTCCACAGGAATGGAGCCGCTGTTGCTGGTTACAAAAATGCCTGCTTCCCTTTTCCTGATTATAATTTTATCATGCAGACCAATGGTCTGCATTATCATTCTCACGTCATGGTAACCGTCGGGTCTTTTCCCTGTCACATCAAGGGACAGGTTTATTTTCGCTCTCGCCTCGAGCCTTATTACATCCATGCAAAACTCCGGTTAACCTTCATATCGGGGCCCAGTACCCCTGTCAAATGCGGGTTTCAACACGCCCAAAGTATTACGAATTATTATATACCAAACGCAAATGGTTTTCAATAAAGACAAAAAAGCCGCGTCCAGGCTTTAGCTTACTCTTCCGCTGCCCTTGGCGGCAAACCCTCTTCCTTCCGAAGAACGCCCTTATGCCCCAATGGGCGTCGGTTTAAAGAGGGGCATATTTCTTTTTTCGCCATGCGGACATCATTCAGCCCTTTTTACTATAAATACCTGCTGGCCCGGTGTTAAGCCGAATTCCGTAAGGTTATTGAGCCTTTGAATGTCTTCCACAGTGGTACAGTATTTTTTGGCAACTTTCCACAGGTTATCCCCGGGTTTGGCGAAGTATATCACTATATCCGGCAGTGACGCAAGCCTGTGCTCTCCGGCCGGCTGTTCCATTACCCCTGCTGTAACCGGCACCTCCAGCTGCTGGGCCGTCTTGGCCTCCACTCCCAGGATGATTCTTAGCTCTATCTCGCCGGGAGAGGTCAGGCTGTAGCTGCAGTGTTCCACCCCGGCATTGACTTCACAGTAAGCTCCGGGTTTGGCCTCCTCCAGGTCCAGCTGGCACTTAAAGGGTATCTCCTTGCCCAGGCGGACAAGAGGGCGGTCACTGTTACTGCTTTCGCAGAGCACGGTGCTGACCACAACGCCGTCCACCACCAGCCTGTCGCCTTCAATCCCGCTCTCCACCACAATTGGCTTGTTCAGTATGCTCAGTACCTCCAATTCTCCGGCGTCCTCACCTATGAGGGGTATGAATTCTTTCAGTACAAGCTGGGTCTTCTCCATTTCCTCTATGGTTTCAAACTTCAGGCTCTCTTTCTCAATGTCAATCCTGGCGCTGGGGCTGTAGGCGTCTTCCACCAGCTCTATCTCCCTTGAGGCAAAACAGGCCAGCCGGATGTTCAAATCCACTTCTCCGCTCAACAGCCTGGTCTCACCGTCGCTGTCCTCGTCGGTCTCAAACCTTGTGTCCAGGATGGAGTAATCCACCGTAACCTTTGCGTCTTCATCCAGTTCCCCGATTTCCTCTTCCATCTCATAGGGCAGCTCGTGCTCTATAAACTGGATGCTCCGCCTCTCATCGTCTCCGATATAGAGGGTGGTTATGTTAATGTTGCCCCTGAAAAGGATTTTTCCCTCCGCAAGCTCCATTTCCTTGTTCAGCATTTTAATATCCTGCTTGAGGATTTCTAAAACCGACGGCTTCTCGGGCGGAATCACAAACTGCCCCTTTGCCGTATGGGGCAAATCCTTTTCTTCCAGAAGGCAGTTGACCCGCACTTTTCCCTTTAGCGTCTGAATGCGGTCGTCGGGCCCAAAGCCGGTGACAATGTTCTGCTCCACCTCTTCGCAGGCGCTGCAGCTGGCCCGAACAACAGCTTTTATGCTTATTTTTCTCCCGTTGAGGATTTCATGGTCAATGTGCTCAATATCGCATTTGGCCTTAAGCCTGACGCCCTGCCTTACGCCCTCCATGTCAAGGGTAACGGCGAACTCCGGCTCCGCCTGTATGCTTTTTATGCGCTGCTCAGGCTCGTTGGACAAATACAATATATTATACTTTATGACCCCCTTAATGGTTGCCCTGTCCTGTAACGCTTCGGTTTCTCTTATGTAAATATCCCCATCCATGTTGACTATATCCTCTAAATCGGGTTTTGTGTCGGGTACGATTATATCACTTTCAATAACCGTCTGCGAAGTTTCTCTCCCAATAACACGGAGTGCCCGGACAAGTTCTTTGACAAGTTCCACAGACATTTTTATTCAATCCCCCTAACCAAGAATATTAGGAATCAGTGTTTGGCGCCGCCACCAGACAAAAAGCATGCCCTGTAAAGCTGCGTCATGCTCTGTCCTGCTATGTAATATATATTGCAGACATCCTGGGAATATTACTTAAACAATTCAGCCCTTATGTTCATTTAAGGCCTTGCCGTCCGGGCCCGCCCTTTGTCCTTCCGGTTTAATCCTTCCTGCAGAATGAGGTAAAATCAAAAAAGCAACCGGAAAACATCCGGCTGCTTTACCAGCTTGTTAAAAGAAGAGTGCGCTTTTTTACAATACCCGGGGCTGTCTGTATAACCCCGCCGCTTTTCCGTCCCTACCCGGTCAGCTCACCTGTATCTTCCTGTTGTCCTTACACACCACCAGTTCCACGGCTTTGGTGAGAACATCCGTATAGCTGAAAGACACCCTTCTGACGGTTTCGAACTCATTTTCGAACTTTATCACAAAAATGC
>JAKOSZ010000246.1 GCA_029776555.1 Bacillota bacterium
AAACCCGGCTTAAGCCGGTAGGCCTCGGTAAAGGGCCTCTGGTAGCTGTACCTTAACACCTTCCTTATGCGCTCTTTCAATATGCCGGCTTCAAACTCCGTCCCCTCCCCTGCCGTGGAGGCCAGGACCCTGCCTTCCGAAACCACTTCCGCCTGTAAAAAGGCCGGCTGGTCCAGGAGGTAGTAGCTGTTTATGTTGTAGCCCGCAACCTCTATCGCCACAAGGTTTTCCCCGTCCTTTAAGCTCCCGCCCAAGTCCCATTCGTCCACCCGGAAGTAACCGTGGGGCCCCCTTGCAGGCCCGTGGGCAAGAAATCGTCCGTTTATGTATGCCCGGTAAAGGCTGGAGGCGGCTATCCTTAAAACCGCTTTGCCGCCGGCAGGTTTAACAAACCGGGCTCTAAAACCTACCGTCAGATTTTTTTCAAGTTCCATGCCCTCCGGCCATATGGGCCTCGCCGAAACAAAGGCCCCTTCCTCTTTGCCCGCTGCCCTTTTTCCCATATCTGCCACCTTCCTTAATCAATTATTAATACAAAAAGCGCAAAACAAAAGCACCCCCGCCCGGGGAACAGGGCCCTGGCCCTTGCAAGGCCCGGGATAAGCCTCATCCCCTTTTCAGCCAGTCCTGGTTGTTTTTAAACCAGTAGACTATTATGTGGCAAATCACCAGGTGGAGGTCCTCAATTTTCTCCATGGAATCGGAGGGCACGTTGATGTTTACGTCACAGAGTTCCTTAAGCATCCCCCCGGCAAAACCCGTCAGCCCCACTACCTTCGCCTTCTTTTCCCGGGCATACTTCACCGCCGACAGGACATTGGGTGAATTGCCGCTGGCGGAGATGGCGATTACCAGGTCACCCTCTTCCATGAGGTTTCTAAGCTGTTCCTCAAAAATGCTTTCAAAGGCCACATCATTGCCGTAAGCGGTAATGGCGCAGGGGCTTTCGCTCAAAGAAATCACCCTGAACCGGTCCTCCCTGTCCTTTACGGCGTTTTTCCCGAAATCGCAACGGAAATGGTTGGCCGTAGCCGCGCTGCCGCCGTTGCCGAAGACGAAAACCCTTCGCTTTGCCCTGTAAGCCTCCCTGAGGATTTCAATCACCTTTTCCAGGGCTTCGCCGTTTATGCTTTCCGCCAGTTTTTTTATGTCCTCCAGGTATTCATGTATAAAGGCCCTTATCATTGTTTAAACCTCCCCATTCCCCTCCGGGCTATTGCCGCGGCTCCGATCAGGGCGGCGTCGTACAGGAGCCCGGTGCGCTCAATGGTCAAATTCCTGTTGGCGTCCCGGAATATAAGCCTATCCACTGTCTTTTTAAGTTCCGGCAGGAAGAGGTCTATGTCCATTGAAACCCCTCCCCCCAGCACCACCTTGACCGGGTTGATGAGGTTCACAGCATAGGATATGGCCTTCCCCAGGTAGTATCCCGTTTCCCTGTAAACCTCCAGGGCGGCCTTATCACCGCTTCTTGCCAGCTGGGCAACCTCCTTGGCCGTAATGGCAGCTTCTTTTAAATCGGGCCTCTTTTCCAGGTAGCTTTTTGCTATGGCCGGCCCTGCCGCATGGGCCTCCAGGCAGCCCCTGTTGCCGCAGGGGCAAAGGCGGCCGTCCTCGGCCACGTTGATGTGTCCCACCTCGGCGGCGCTCTTAAAAGCTCCCCTGTATATGTCTCCGTTCAGCACCAGGCCTCCGCCTACGCCGTTACTCACCGTAATCCACAGAAAATCCCTCACGCCCTTGCCCACGCCGTAGACCATCTCGCCAAAGGCGCAGGCGTTGGCGTCGTTTTCAATGAACACCCGCATGCCGAGCCTTTGGGATAAAACTTCAACTATTTTAAAGTCCCTTATGCCGCTGAAGCAGGCGTAAACCCACAGGCCCTTTTCAGGGTCCGCCAGGCCCGGTATGGTGACTCCCGCACAGTCAATATCCAGGCGGGGGTGCTTTTTGATTAACTCCCCTGCCAAACTTACAATGTTATCCGCAAGCTCCTGCTCTCTTATGTCCGGCTTCAAGGGAACCCTGGCCTTATCCAGGATTTGGCCCCGGGAGTCCACAATGCCCACCATTAACTTTGAGCCCCCGATATCCACCGCCAGCTGACACTTGTCCATCTTTCACCACCCCTTATTTTTCCCTTCCAGCCGCGGCCTGAGTTTAAAAGCCTCCTGTATTGCTATTCCACGGCTTATTTAAGTTTCCTCCCGAATCTTCATCCCGCTGTTTTCACTCCCGCCTTTCCGGCGGTCTCAACCGGTCCGGTGCAGCAAGGCAGGAAAATCGCCCCCTACGCCGGAGTACACGAAAAACCATTGGCTGCAAGGAGTTTTATATCTTACAAAGTTTTTAAAAACTCCTGGTTTTGATGAGCCGGTCCGTGCAGCTTAGCCGGAGAGCACAGAAGAACCGTCCCCTTGTGACGCAGTCAGGCGGAAGAATCGTCCCCCGCTTCTGCAGTGCACAAAAGAACCGTCCCTTTGTGCGTTCTGCAGTGCACAGAAGAACCGTCCCCTTGTGCGTTCTGCAGTGCACAGAAGAACCGTCCCCTTGTGCTCACCTTCTGTCTTTCAGTGTAACATTTATCCCTCCTAAAAAAAAGATTAAGGCGGATTTTCACCGGCAAAACGCCGGCAAAATCCGCCCGGACAGCACTTATACCCTATTTCATCTCGATAATGGCGTCGTTCAGCGCCTGCTGGCAGGCAGCCCTGTTGGCCTCTATTGCCTGCATCCAGGTCTGGTCATCCGGCTTGTTCAATATCTTGTTTATCGCATCGACAAATCCCTGGCCAAAGCCGCTGTAGTCAAGCTGCACTGCGTTGGCTGCCCACTCCATGCCCAGGTTGTACAGCTCTTCACTGCCGTAGAAGTCGTTGATGAGCCTCTCCTTCCTTATCCTCCAGCCCTCTTCGTCCAGCATTACCCACTCCAGGTACAGGGCTGCCAGGTCGGGGTCCTTGCAGGTGGAAGATACGAAGAAGGCCAGCGTTTCTGCCTGGTCCCGGGACTTTACGTTGGGAGGCAGGTCCGGTCCCCTCGGGAAGGGCACAATGCCCACTTTCTCGGCGCCCATTACCCTCTTGGCGTCCCTGACCTGGTTGGTCAGCCAGTAGTGCATGCACACCTCGCCGTTCTCAAACCTGGACTGGGGCGGAGGATCCCACCATACCGACGGCACTATCTTGTACTTGTTTATGGCATCCTCAGCAGCCTGCCTTGCAGTGATGTACTTCTCGTCCAAGGCAAATCTGGGCAGGCCCAGTTCGTCATAGGTCACGTATTCCACTCCGTTGGAGTAAATGAAGGAGTCGTTGTACTTCCAGGTACAGTAGGCCCACTGGTCCGGGTTCCCGTCGCCGTTCTTGTCCTGGGTCAGAGCAGTGCCCACTTCCCAGAACTTATCCCAGTTCCACTGTCCTCTTTTCCACAGTTCCAGCGGATCCTCCAGGCCCAGCTCCTCGAACTTCTCCTTGTTGTACCAGAGGACGCAGGAGGGCATGGGCTTGTTTATACCCCATATCTTCCCGGCAAAGGAGAAGTAGTCCCTTACCTGGTGGGAAATGTACTTCTCGTCCTGGTATACGGGCTTGTTAAAGTCAATGTAGTCGGAAAGAGGCACTATCAGGTTCTTGACCATGAAGGACGGCTTTGCTGATGTCCAGTTGAGGAATATGTCCGGACCCATCCCTGCGGATATCTCGGTTATGATTCTCTGGGTCATGTCCTCGCCGGCAGGTGTGGGCCTGTTGATAATTGTACACCCGGTGGCATCCTCAAACTCTTTCCTGTACTCCTTTACAAAACCCCTCTGTACCTGCAGGTCAAAGGTGCCGTCTGCCCACTGCTTCGAAAGCTCTTCGTCTCCAGGGTTAATTGTAATGGTTATGGTTTTGCCTTTCCACTTCTCGTTGTAGAGGTCCAGTCCCTTATCAAGCTCCTCCTCGGTTGTCTTGCCTTCCTCGCCGCCCGCGGGCTTTTTGGAACCACCGCAGGCAAAGGCGCTGACAACCATAGCTGCCACCAGCAGTAATAGAAGCAGTCTTTTAGCAAGCCTTGCCATCAATATTCCCCCTTTTATTGTTTAATTTATGCTTTACTTATAATAAAGCCAATAACTGCTTTTATATACTGTCCAATCTTAGAAAGGATACATTAAAACCATATTGAGTGTTTTCACTAAACTCTGTTCCTGGTAATTGGATTACTGAAATAAACGGCATATAACTAGGAATCAATAATGAAATACCCCACCAAATAAAAATATAACAGATTTCTGTCTTCATCTCTATATAAAAAAAGATGAAGATTAGCACAATATATCTTTTTTTTATACATTGTCCTATAATATATGGCAGTGAATCCGACGTTTTTTTAAAACTATTGAGAAAGAGTGGTTAGCACATTAATAGTTTAAGAAAACAATCAGGAGCTTTTTGCCCGCCTTCACGGGACGGTTAGAATCAAATGCAATCTAATATGATGTTACAAATTATTATTTCGAGGTTGAAAAAGAGGATGAATTTCGTTGCAAAGGTTTTTACAAGTGCAGCACATGCAATCCTCCGGTTCAAATCGGCTTATTTCTTGATTTCGATCCTATCTCAGCTTCCTGGAGTCTTCAGTCATAACTTCAACCCAGCGGGCTGTATGTAAGAGCATGGTATGGCGAAAGAGGCCGGCGCATAGAGTGGAAAAGCAGGAAGAACAGTCACTATTGTTTTGTAGAAATACATGGTACATTATAATAAACAGTTTACTTTTATAAGATTAATCCAAAATATATAAGGAGGTATTTGATAATGGCAGAATTAGACAAGATTTTGACCTGGACATTATTATCCGAGTGCCCCATCCCCGATGATGTAAATGATTTACTGGTAGAAGGGGAGGTGGCGGTGGCTGCATATAAGACATTCCGTGACAGTGCCGTATTTACAAACAAGAGATTGATTGTGAGAGACGCCCAGGGCTTGACCGGCAAGAAAGTCGAGATATATTCCCTGCCGTATTCTTCGATAAATATGTGGTCTACCGAGAACGCTGGAAGGTTTTTGGATTTAAACGCGGAAGTAGAGCTTTGGACCAGAGCTGGACATATAAAAATAAACCTGCGGAAGGGCGTAGACATAAGAAAGTTTGACAAGCTGATAGCCAACGCTATCCTGAAATAGTGCACAAGGGGACGGTTCTTTTGTGCGCATCCACAGCAGTGCACAATGAAGCGGTTTCTTTTGCTTTGTATTATCAAAATGAGATAATATGGTATAATTTTCTTAAGGATAGTGTAAAGTAGCGTATGAAAAACGCCACAAATCACTATGAAGGCAAAAATGCACATTGAAAAGTGAAAAATGTACCGAGTTTCCGCATTTATTCCACGATCCTCTTGACAATGAGCCTCTTCCGGCATGCATGAAGGCATCACGGCCTCATCCATGCTGAACAAGGGGCATGGCTCTGGAGAATGGATGATGCCTGGCGGATAGCCTAACATGCCGGATACTCATTATCAAGAGGCTTTCGCGGCATAAACGCTGTTAGGAGGCTTGAATTGATAGGATGTGATGTTGGGAAAGTTCGATTAGCTTTTGCCACTTACCTGG
>JAKOSZ010000018.1 GCA_029776555.1 Bacillota bacterium
AGGGAGGTCCCAATACCCGAAGATATGACGGCGGGGCAGCTCCATGACCGGCTCTCGGTTTTAGGCGCTGAGGTCTTAAAGGAAACCCTGGAAAGGCTGAAAGAGGGTACCCTTGAGAGGACTCCGCAGAACAGCCGGGAGGCCACTTATGCTCCCGTAATAAAAAAGGAAATGGGGCAGATAGACTGGACAAATACTGCCAGGGAGATATACAACCTGGTGAGGGGTATGGACCCGTGGCCGGGAGCCTATACGTCATATAAGGGAAACAGGCTTAGAATCTGGAAGGCAAGGGTTTTCGACGAGGCTGCCGAAAACCCGGTGTGCGGGAAAATACTTGAATCAGGAGAAAAAGGCGTAGTGGTGGCCTGCGGGAAAGGGCTCCTTAGGATCCTGGAACTGCAGCCTGACTCCGGCAGGAGAATGACGGCGGAGGAGTATCTGAGGGGCCATAAGATGGAGCCCGGTGAGGTCCTGACCGCTTTTTCCGGGTAAGGGGTACATAGCTTTGCAAAGGAGGGGTTTTAATGCCGTATTATTATGGCTTTTATGTGGATCCATATTATCTGATGCTGGTTCTGCCCGCGTTTCTGTTTGCGCTTTACGCCCAGTTTAAGGTGAAGAGCACCTTTCACAGGTATGCCAATACGCGAAACGGCAAAGGGCTTACCGGAGCCGATGTTGCAAGGGCCATTCTGGACATGAACGGCTTGTATGACGTTAAGATTGAGCGTACTCCCGGACAGCTTACCGACCACTATGACCCAAGGACCAAGGTCATCAAGCTGTCGGAGCCGGTACACTCCTCGGCATCCATAGCGGCCATAGGAGTGGCCGCCCATGAAACGGGCCACGCCATCCAGCACAAAACCGGTTATGCGCCCCTGGCGCTCAGGTCAAACCTGGTCCCGCTGGCCGGCATAGGTTCCTCCGTGGGCCCCTACCTGGCCATATTTGGTTTGATACTGGGCTATTCACAGCTTGTGACCATAGGGATAGTCCTGTTCACCGTTGCGGTTGCCTTCTACCTGGTAACCCTGCCGGTGGAGTTCAACGCCAGCCGGAGGGTGATAAAAATCCTGGAAAGTGAAGGCCTGCTGAGCGGCACCGAGGTTATACCGGCCAGGAAGGTGTTAAACGCCGCGGCCATGACTTATGTGGCCTCCGCCGCGGTGGCGATGGCCAGCCTTTTGAGGCTTATTCTTCTTGCCAACAACAGGAGAAGGGATTAGGAGATGGAGTATCCTCAATGGTTTAAGTTCGGGGGGAACCTGACCTTAAACCATGATTTTTTTTATTGCTGCCTAAGGGGGCTTTTTTGCCGCTATATTTGCCAAAGAGGAGAAAGTTGCTGTGGATGAAAAGATCAACCTGCTGGACTTGTCGATGGAAGAACTGGAGGGCCTGGCTCTTAAGCTGGGGGAGGAGAAGTACAGGGGGAGGCAGGTATTCAAGTGGCTTTACAGGGGTGTAAAGGACATTGACCTGATGACGGACCTCTCCAAAGCCTTCAGGGAAGTCCTTAAAGAGAAGGCCTTTATCGGGGGGGCCAGGGTGGCGGACAAGAGGGTTTCAAAGGTTGACGGCACCGCCAAGTACCTGCTGGAGCTCCATGACGGCAATATGATTGAGAGTGTGCTCATGGAGTACAAATACGGGCTTTCCATCTGTGTCTCATCCCAGGTGGGATGCAGGATGGGCTGCAGGTTCTGTGCTTCCAGCGGAGTTGGCTTTGTGAGGAACTTAAGCCCCGGCGAAATGCTGGACCAGGTTCTTTTGCTGCAGGCCGACCGGGGAGAGCGGATAGGGCACGTGGTGATAATGGGAATCGGGGAGCCCCTGGACAACTATGACAATGTGTTGAAATTTTTAAGGACTGTAAACCATCCGGAGGGGCTCAACATAAGCTACAGGAACATCTCCCTTTCCACCTGCGGCCTGGTGCCCCGGATAATAAGGCTTGCCCGGGTGAAAATCCCCATTACCCTTTCGGTTTCCCTCCATGCCCCCAACGACGAGGTGAGGCGAAAGCTAATGCCCGTGGCTCTAAAGTATTCTATTGACAAATTGATTGAAGCATGTAAGATATATACAGA
>JAKOSZ010000247.1 GCA_029776555.1 Bacillota bacterium
CACTGGCAGGCTGGTGGTAAAACACTTCCCCGGGACAGCCGTCAATGGGCTTACTGAAGCTTGCATAAAACTCCAGGCCCTTTTGGGCATCAGCATCCCGGGGTTGCACTTGATGCGAAGGAGTTACCAGTCTCGCTGTTTCGTCCAGGAGGGGATATCCCAGATTGCAGTGGTAAAGGATCATCAGTGCCTGGCTTTCAAAGCCCTGGTTCTCCATCTCATCGTGAATATGAACGGTCTTTCCTCCCAGTCTGCTTGTAATTTTTCTCTTAAGCACCAGGTTCTCATGATAAAGGGCAGCTTCCCGCATCTGACCGGATATCTCCATTACATACTCGTCTTCCTGCCAGCGGCATTCAATACTCGCGTTTTCCGCCGGGATACTCCCGATCCGGCCGTGGAAGCCGTATTCCTGGTCGCCTTCCCTGCATGCGGTGCCTACATTGGAAAGCCCGCAGGTGAATAACATCCCTCCCTGGAAGTTCCGATCAAACTCACTGCCATGGGGATTAAAATACTCGGGAGAAGCCAGTCCCGGTTTTGACAAGAAGTTTAAGCTGATCCCCCTGTACCTGAAATCAAAGATATCCAGGCATCTGCTTTCCAATACCGTAAACTCAAGACCGCTTCCGGTTGCAACCTGAAAGGCTTTAACCCCTTTTGCCCGTCCCCCGTCATAAATAAAAGGTTTAACGGCTGCAACCTTATCCAGGTTGTTTACCCGCTTTAAAATCTCTTCCCGGGTCATTTCCTTTCCGTAAAGCCTTGCCATAATCAATTACCCCTCCGCTTTTAAGGATTACCAGCACAAAAAAACAGGAAGTCACTCAGCTCTACATCCAATTATATCGAACCCTGAAGCCGGTATCCACCTTTTTCGCTGTATTCGTGGCATCAATGACCGCAATTCTGGTTTAATACGGGATCCATCACAGCTTTAAACTGTATAAAAATTGACCGGGAAGGCCTTTGCCAGGAGGTTAGCTTTTTGAGCCGGCAACCGGACAGGCCGGCGGATGCGGGCCAGCGGATGCGGCCGTGCAGGAGACCAGTAGCGGGATTTAGGGGTTAGGTGCCGCTCATATTTTATTCTAAGGGAGATCAGGGAAAGGGATATGCAACAGTCTCATAATGTCCTTTTCAGACTCCAGGACCCGTTCGGCAATAAAGTCCACAAAGGGCTGATCATCTTCACGGGCCCGCTCCAGCAAGCTGATATACTCATGCCGCAAGACCGGTGGAATTATGACCGGCATATAGCCGTCCTGAATAAGCGCTGTGTTCATCAGCAGTCGGGCGACCCTTTCGTTTCCGTCTGTGAAAGGGAGGATAAACACAAATCGCTTATGCAGCTGAAATAACGAATATTAAATTAAAATATTTAAAAAACGTTCGCATTTTTTGTTGACAAGGCATGTCCTTTCTGTTAGTATGGGAGTGTGGCCGGGATTTAAAATCCTACCCGATACGGCCTTTCTGTGTTCATGATGTCATAACTGCGGAGGTGCCGTTGGCTGAAGCGAGAATGTTCAGTTTTTTTCCGTTCTCTTAACCGACTGTTTGGTTCCTGTTTTCAGGACCATCAGATAAAGGTTTATCCTTAATTAAGAGGAAGGGGGCAATTTCTCGTGGACAAATTTTTCAAGCTGAAAGAGCATGGCACAAATTTCAGGACCGAAGTCATGGCGGGATTGACGACATTTTTCACCATGGCCTACATAATCTTTGTTAACCCCAGCATCCTTTCAAAGACCGGCATGTCCTGGGGCGGGGTCTATGTAGCTACCATCCTGGCAGCGGTAATAGGCACCCTGGTTATGGGCCTGGTGGCCAATGTTCCTTATGCTCAGGCTCCTGGAATGGGACTTAACGCTTTCTTCACCTTCACCGTATGCTTCGCGCTGGGATTCTCCTGGCAAGAGGCTCTGGCCATCGTGTTCATTTGCGGTATCATCAACATACTGATAACAGTCACCCAGATAAGAAAAGCCATAATCAAAGCGATACCCCAGTCGCTGCAATACGCCATAGGCGGAGGTATTGGGCTGTTTATTGCCTATATAGGCGTCAAGAACGCCCACTTTATCAAGTTCACCGCTGAATTTCCTTCATTCCTTGCCCAACTGACCAACCCTGAGGGCAAACTGGATACTCTCGTAGCCAACGGGGAAGTAGTTCCTGCCATAGTGAACTTTACCGACAGCCATGCCCTCCTTGCCCTTATCGGCCTTGCCATAACGGCGGTGCTTATGCTGCTCAAGGTCAAGGGGGCCATATTGTTGGGCGTTATCGCCGCGACCCTTATCGGAATACCCATGGGTGTCACCACATTTGGGACTGAGACCCATTCCGTGACGGCTATTGCGGATACTTTCTTCAAACTGGACTTTGCAGGACTTTTCAGCGATCCATCGAGACTTTTCATAGTGCTTACCACGGTACTCGCTTTCAGTCTTTCCGATACCTTTGACACCATCGGAACCTTTATTGGAACCGGCAGGAAGAGCGGCATTTTTGACGACAAGGATGAAGTTGCCCTCTTCAGCGGAAAAGGATTCAAGTCCAAGATGGACAAGGCCCTGTTCGCGGACGCGACGGCCACCTCTATCGGCGCTGTTCTCGGTACCAGCAACACCACCACATATATTGAAAGCGCGGCCGGTATCAGCGTTGGTGGAAAAACCGGGCTTACTTCCGTTGTGACCGCCGTACTTTTCCTGGCATGTCTCTTCCTGACGCCCATTGCCGGAATTGTTCCCCAGGCGGCTACAGCTCCTGCCCTTATAGTCGTGGGTATCCTGATGATGGAATCCTTCGGCAAGATAAAGTGGGATGACCTGGAAGAGGCGCTGCCTGCCTTCTTTACGGCGGTATTGATGCCTTTTACCTACAGCATATCCAACGGTATTGCCATAGGTTTCATCTTCTACGTAATAACCAAGATATGCAATAGGAAAGCCAGGGAAGTACATCCGTTGATGTATATAGTAAGCGCGCTGTTCCTGCTGAATTTCATCGTAGCGGCAGTGTTGAACCTGTAAAACCATGCTTATAGATATGTAAGGAAACAGGATGGGGTCTGCCGTAAAAAAAGCAGACCCCATCTTAAATCCATTGTTTTTCTGCCGGTTTGTCAGGCAGGTTTCGCCGCTTTCACTGGAAGGGGTGTGACATGAATGGAAGTGAATAATAGTCCCAGGGTGGCTGTTATAGTGGGCAGTGATTCGGACCTTCCGGTAGTGGAAGGCTGCATAAAGCTTTTGAAGAACCTGGGTGTCCAGGTGGAAGCCTTCATCTGTTCGGCTCACAGGACACCGGATAAGGCTGTAATAATTGCTAAAGAGGCTCATAATAAAGGTATAGAGGTAATTATCGCGGCTGCCGGGAAAGCCGCTCACCTTCCCGGCGTGCTGGCTGCCAATACCATCCTTCCCGTAATAGGGATCCCGGTGAAGACATCCCTGATGGGCGGGCTTGATTCCCTCCTGTCCATTGTCCAGATGCCTTCAGGCGTGCCGGTGGCGACAGTGGGCATCGACGGGGCGGAAAACGCGGCCCTGCTGGCGGTTCAGATCCTGTCGCTTAAACATCCGGAGCTTAAGGACAGGTTAAAGAAGTTCAGGGAAGAGATGGCGTTAAAAGTTGAGGAAAAGAACAATGCCTTAAGAGAAAAATTGGAGACTGATTGAAACAAGGAGAATTGGTAATGGCTTTTTGCGATTTGTACCAGGATAAAATGCACGAAGAATGCGGAGTATTCGGCGTATACGACAGGGACCAGCTGGACGTGGCGCGGTTTGTCTACTACGGCCTTTACGCCCTCCAGCACAGGGGGCAGGAGAGCGCCGGCATTGCTGTGAGCGATAACGGCTCCATCCTGTACCATAAGGACATGGGCCTTGTAAATGAAGTCTTTGACGACGTGGTGCTGAACCACTTAAAAGGGAAAGCGGCCATCGGGCATGTGAGGTACTCCACCACGGGGGCAAGCCACAGGGAGAATGCCCAGCCGATGGTTATAAAATACAAAAACGGCCAGATGGCCATTGCCCACAACGGGAACCTTGTAAACTCGGCTGTCCTCAGGGAGAAAATGGAGGACAGCGGCACCATATTCCAGTCATCCAACGATTCGGAGGTCATGCTGAACATACTCTCCAGGTACAGAATCTTGAGCGGAAGCATTGAAGAGGCTATCATAAAGATGATGGAGGAGGTAAAGGGTTCCTACGCCCTGGTGATACTGACATCGGATAAGCTCATCGGGGTGAGAGATCCCTTAGGGATAAGGCCCCTGTGCCTTGGCAAAATCGGGCAGTCATACGTCCTGGCTTCGGAGTCATGTGCCCTGGACGCCGTAGAAGCCGAGTTTATCCGTGACCTCTACCCGGGAGAAGTGGTCATCATCGGCGAAGACGGCGTAAAGTCCATCAGGACGTCGGAGGGCGGCAGGACTTTTCTCTGTATTTTTGAGTTTGTGTATTTCGCAAGGCCCGACAGCTTTATTGACGGCGCCAGCGTCTACAAGGCCCGGCTGGAGGCGGGGAAAAGGCTTGCCATTGAATGCCCGGTGGAGGCAGACCTGGTAATAGGAGCGCCGGACTCGGGACTGGTGGCGGCCATGGGCTTTTCCCAGCAGTCGGGCATACCATACGGAGAAGGCCTTATAAGGAACAAGTACATGGGCAGGACTTTCATACAGCCCAACCAGTCCATGAGGGAGATGAGTGTCCGCATTAAGTTCAACGCCATGAAGAGCGAGATAAAGGGCAAGAGGATAGTTATGGTGGACGATTCAATTGTCAGGGGGACCACCACCCGGAGGATTGTTCAGATGTTAAAGGAAGCGGGAGCCAGGGAAGTCCATATGCGGGTCAGCTCTCCGCCTTTGCGGTACCCCTGTTATTTCGGCATAGACATTTCCAGCATGAAGGAACTGGTCGCTTCAAGGCACTCGGTGGAAGAGATAAGGCAGATGATATGCGCCGATTCCCTTGGATATTTGAGCCTGGGGGGACTGCTTAAGACCCCCGTTGGGGCCGGCTGCCGCTTTTGCACCGGCTGCTTAAACGGGCAATACCCTCTGGACGTTTCCGAAGTGGAAAACGAGAAGCTATAAAAGGTGGATGATAGGGAATGACGACGTACAGGGATGCGGGAGTGAACATTGAGGCCGGCTATGAGGCCGTAAGGCTCATGAGAAAACACATAAAGAGCACTTTCCGGTCTGAGGTTTTGACCGACATAGGGGGATTCGGAGGGCTTTTTGCCTTAGACAGGGAGAAATACCGTCGGCCCGTATTGGTGTCAGGGACCGACGGGGTTGGGACCAAGCTGAAAATAGCCTTTATGATGGACAGGCACGATACGGTGGGGATAGACTGCGTGGCCATGTGCGTCAACGACATAGCCTGCAGCGGGGCCGAGCCCCTGTTCTTCTTGGACTACATAGCTGCGGGCAAAATGGAGCCGGAAAAGGTTGCGGAGATAGTCAAGGGGATTGCCGAAGGGTGCAAAATGGCCGGCTGTGCCCTCATAGGAGGCGAAACGGCGGAAATGCCGGGCTTCTATCCCGAGAATGAATACGACCTGGCCGGATTTGCCGTGGGCATAGTGGAAAGGGACCAAATCATTGACGGAAGAAAGATTGTGAAGGGCGACGTGTTGATAGGCTTAAAGTCTTCGGGCCTTCACAGTAATGGTTTTTCCCTGGTGAGGAAGGTGTTCAATCCCACTCCGGACAAGCTGGGGTTTTACGTGGAAGACCTGGGCTGCACTTTGGGAGAAGAGCTTCTAAGGCCCACCAGGATTTATGTGAAGACAGTCACGGACTTAAAAAACAGGTTTGAGATAAAGGGCCTGGCCCACATCACAGGCGGAGGGTTCATCGAAAACATACCCAGGATGCTTCCGGCCGGCTTAAGGGCCAGGATAGAAAAGGGCAGCTGGCCGGTGCCGCCGGTGTTTGGTATCCTTAAGGAGACCGGTTCCATCGAAGAAAAGGACATGTTCAACACTTTCAACATGGGCATCGGAATGGTGGCGGCCGTAAGCAGGGACATGGCCGGGGAGATGCTTTTGCACCTGAACCGGGATGGGGTCCAGGCCTATGTCATTGGAGAGGTTGATGAAGGCGAAGCCGGGGTGGACATATGTTGAAAATCGGTGTTCTGGTTTCAGGCGGAGGCACAAACCTCCAGGCCATTATTGACAGCATTGAAAGCGGCTATATCAGAAACGCCGCCATTGCGGTGGTTGTTTCCAGCAAGCCCGGAGTGTATGCCCTGGAAAGGGCAAAAAAGCATGGGATTCCCGCAGTATGCATAAAGAAGGATGATTTTTCTTCCCCTGAGGATTACGACCTGGCCCTGGTTTCCTGCCTGGAAGGCTGCGGAGTGGAACTGGTGGTTATGGCGGGCTTCCTCTCCATAGTGGGGAAAGGCTTAATCGACAGGTATCAAAACAGGATTATTAACGTACACCCGTCTCTTATCCCCTCTTTTTGCGGCAAGGGCTTTTACGGCATCATACCGCATCAAAAGGCCCTTGAGCGCGGGGTTAAGGTGACGGGCGCCACGGTGCATTTTGTCAACGAGGAGCCCGACGGCGGCCCTATCATATTGCAGAAAGCGGTGTATGTAAGAGAGGATGACACGCCGGAGACCTTGCAGAAACGGGTGATGGAAGAAGCGGAGTGGAAAATACTGCCGGAGGCCATAAAGCTTTTCTCCGAGGGCAGGCTGGAGCTGTGCGGCGGCAGGGTAAAAATAAGGGAAGCCGGAGGGGAAGATGACGAAGGAGGTGCTGCCTCATGAAAGTGCTTGTGGTAGGAGGCGGAGGACGGGAGCATGCCATCCTTTGGAAGCTGTCCCAAAGTCCCAAAGTCACTGAGCTTTACTGCGCCCCGGGGAACGGGGGCATTTCCGAGTTGGCCTTATGCGTACCCATTAAGGCTTTGGATATAGACGGAGTAGTGAGTTTTTCAAGGAGCAACGGCATAGACCTGGTGGTGGTAAGCCCGGACGATCCCCTTGCCGTCGGCATGGTGGACGCCCTGGAAGGGGCCGGGATCAGGGCCTTCGGCCCGAGGAAGGCCGCCGCGGAAATAGAGGCCAGCAAGGTCTTTGCAAAGGGCCTCATGAAGAAGTACGGCATACCAACTGCCGAGTATGAGGTCTTTGACGACAGCCGGAAAGCCCTTGAGTACCTGGAGGGCTTGGGCTATCCTGTGGTTGTAAAGGCTGACGGCCTTGCCCTGGGCAAGGGGGTTGTGGTGGCAGAGAGCTTTGACGAAGCTAAGGATGCGGTTATTAGAATAATGGAAGAGAAGGTCTTCGGGGAGTCGGGCAGCAGGGTTGTCATAGAGGAATACTTAAGCGGAAGGGAAGTTACCGTCCTGGCCTTCACCGACGGCAAAACCATAGTCCCCATGGTCAGCTCCCAGGACCACAAGAGGGCCTTTGACAACGACCGGGGGCCCAATACGGGCGGGATGGGAACCTTTTCTCCCAGCCCTTTCTACACCCCTGAAACCGCCGGTTACTGCATGGAGCGCATCTTTAAGCCCACTGTTGAGGCCATGAACAGGGAAGGGAGGACCTTTGTCGGGGTCTTGTACTTCGGCCTCATGCTGACCAAAACAGGCCCTAAAGTGCTGGAATACAATGCCCGCTTCGGGGACCCGGAGACCCAGGTGGTGCTCCCCCTGCTAAAGGGAGACCTGCTTGAAATCTTTGAGGCCTGCATTGACGGAAGGCTTGAGGAGATAAAGGTGGAATGGCAGGAGGGCGCCGCCGCCTGCGTCATTATGGCTTCCGGGGGATATCCCGGCAAATACGAGACCGGCTATGAAATCAGCGGCCTTTCGGAGTTGGGAGGGGATCAGGACATAGTGGTGTTTCACGCGGGCACGCAAAAGGTCAGCGGGAAATACTATACCTCAGGAGGCAGGGTGCTGGGGGTCACGGCAATGGGGAAAAGCCTTAAAGAGGCGGTACAAAAGGCCTATGACGGGGTTGGGAAAATAAGTTTTAAGAACGCCCACTACAGAAAAGACATTGGTCTTATCGGAAACGGCAGGGTGTAAGGCATGATGGGAAATGAAAGGAAAATCGGAATATCGGGAGGCACTTTTGACCCGGTCCACTTTGGTCACCTGCTGGCTGCCGAGTACGCCAGGTGCGAGTTTGGACTGGACAAGGTGCTCTTTGTTCCCCTGGGCCTTCCTCCCCACAAAAACCCTGACCTTATAACTGACTCCGAATCCAGGTTTGAAATGGTTCAGCTGGCGGTCCGCGGCAACCCCGGCTTTGAAGTGTCAAGGATAGAACTGGACAGGCCCGGTTTCACCTATACCGTGGACACGCTGGAGGAGCTGCGGGCCCGGTATGGTCCTGAAACCAGGCTGCTTTACATAGTGGGCGCCGACGTGGTGGGTGAGCTTCTGACATGGAAGGACTGGGCAAGGGTTTTCAGCATATGCGAGTTCATTGCGGTAATAAGGCCTGAGTCGGGAAGAGAAGCCTTTTTGCGGCAGGTTGAACGCTTGAGGAAGGAGTATGGAGCCAAAATCCACCCCTTGGACATGCCGCCCATGGGGATATCTTCCAGCCTCATAAGAAGCAGGGTGAGGGAAGGGAAATCCATCAGGTACATGGTGCCCGCGGCAGTGGAAGAGTACATATATGGAAAAGGTCTTTACAGGGGCGGCCGATAGAGCCGGCTGCTGTCTGAGAGGTGTTGGCGGTGACGACGGAAGAGATGGTGGAAAAGCTGAAAGGCATGCTGTCCCCCAGGCGCTTTGTTCATTCCCTGAACGTAATGGAGACGGCGGTAAAACTGGCGCGGAAATACGGCGCGGAAGAGGAGAAGACAGTAATTGCGGCC
>JAKOSZ010000248.1 GCA_029776555.1 Bacillota bacterium
CTTTCTATGGCCTGTTTGGTAAGGTCCTGCCATTGCCGGGTTACCTGAAGCCCGTCAAAAGCCTTATCCTGGCTGTACCACCGGGTATAGGGCAGTATTATCAGCTGCTTTTTTTCAAGATAGGCGTCAATATCGCTTATGTAAAACTGTAAAAGGCTTTTTGCTTCTTCATAATCTATGGCTTCCGAGTAAATCCAGATGCACAGTTCGTTGTTCTTAAGGCCCGAATGGATAAAGGGCGGCAGTATTTTATGGAAATCCTGCTTTGACTCGTATAAAAAGCTTATGTGACTGCCCCATGAAACATTTTTAATAATGTCAATACCTGTGTCTCTCAAGTTCTCCATAATAAATCTCCAATACGGAAAAAAGCTTATTTTTTAAGCCCGGTGAATCTCTTTATACGAATTTGTTATTTCACATAATATTTTATTCCACGTTTACATTTTATGCAAGCGCAGTGGGAATACTTCCCTATATGGGCGTATTTCCCGGCGGTAGGGGCGCCTGCCGGAAGGCAGAGGAAATACGGGAACGAATTCGGGTGTGTTTCCGGGATAGTGAGGGGGGGTGTAAACTTTTAGCAGGTGGTTGGAGGGATGTAAGGAGAAAAGTTAAGATAAGAGACCTCCAGGCGAAGGACAAAGAGTTGTGAAACCGGCCTGTTAATTGTATACTGGATGTGTGGAAACCGTCTTATTCTTTCTATAAGCTCCGAAGAGTCACATGAAGGAGGGGTGTGTTTATGGCCTTGAACATTGAAGTAAAGCCCTATGACACCGAGTTCTACAAGAACTATCTTGAAGGTTTTCTCCCCGACAAAATAATTGACGTACATACCCACATGTACCTGTCCTGCTTTAAAAAGAAGAGGGACCCTGCAAAAGCCAGCTGGGCCGGCCGCATTGCCGAAGAGAACCCGGCAGAAGACCTTATTGAGACCTATGAGAAGCTGTTCCCCGGGAAGAAGGTTCTGCCGGTAACTTTCAGCAGCGTAGGCCCCAACGACGATATTGAGGCCGCTAACGAATATGTCAGCCAGTGTTCCCGGAAGTTCAATTTCCCTTCCCTTATGTACGCGGTGCCCGAATGGCCTGCGGAAGAACTGGAGAGAAGAGTAATTGCCGGAGGCTTTCTCGGCTGCAAGGTTTACCTGTCTTTTGCAAAGAAGTACATTCCCGTGGACGAGATAAGGATTTTCGACTTTTTGCCCCATCACCACCTGGAGGTGCTCAACAAGCACGGCTGGATCTGCATGCTCCACATACCCAGGAGCAAGAGGTTAAGGGACCCGGTGAACCTGGCTCAGCTTATGGAAATCGAAGAGCGCTACCCCAATGTCAAGCTTATCGTGGCCCATGTGGGAAGGGCCTATTGCGTGGAAGATGTGGGGAACGCCTTTGAAATCCTTGGGAAGACCGAACACATGCTGTTTGACATAAGCGCCAACACCAACAGCGAGGTCTTCAGGCAGCTGATTGAGGCCATCGGGCCCAAGAGGATCTTGTTCGGAAGCGACCTCCCCATCTTCAGGATGAGGGCGAGGCGGATATGTGAGAACGGAGTTTATGTAAACCTCGTTCCCAAAGGGCTCTACAGGGTTATTGAAGGGGAGCCCCATATGAGGGAGCTTGAAGGCGCCGAGGCCGAAAGGATTACCTTCTTCCTCTACGAGGAGATTGACGCTTTCAGAAGGGCAGCCTGCACCACGGGGCTCGGCAAGAGCGACATAGAGGACATTTTCTGCGGGAACGCGGTAAGGCTCATAAAGGAAATAAACAGGGAATTTGAGTTCTGATAAACGCTATTCCATATTTTACATAAGGGGGTCAATAACATGAATTCCAGGGTAGGACTTCTCCCGTTCTACATTGAGCTGTATGACAAAACCCGCCCCCAGATCCGCCCCCAGGTGGACAGTTTCACGGCTGTTATCGCAGGAGAGCTGGAAAAGCGGGGGATAGAAGTAGTTGCGTCTTCCACCTGCAGGCTTAAACCTGAGTTCGAGACGGCTGTAAACATGTTTGAAAGTCAGAAGGTTGACGCCATAGTGACCCTTCATCTGGCCTATTCGCCTTCCTTAGAGTCCATCGACGCGCTTCTTAAAACCAAACTTCCCATAATCGTCCTTGACACCACCCCGACCTTTGGCTTTGGCGAAGTGCTTACAGGCGGGGATTCCATGTTCAACCACGGCATCCACGGCGTACAGGACATGTGCAGTATGCTGGTGCGCAACAAAAGGGCCTTTTTCCTGGAAGCGGGCCATTGGAGCCAGTCCGGCGTGCTTGACAGGGTTGCGGCATGGGCCAGGGCCGCAAGGACGGCAGCCTGCCTTAGAAACATGAAGGTGGGCCTGGTAGGGGAACCTTTTAAGGGCATGGGCGACTTCCAGGTGGCGGAAGATGTATTAAAGAGCGAGATCGGTTTAACCGTGGTTAGGCTTAAAAGAGAGGACTACCTGGCCTTATACGATTCGGTTAGCCAGGAGGAAATTGAAAGTGAAGTTGAGGCCGACAGCCGGGCCTTCGAGATAAAAAGCATTGACGACGAAGGCTACCGCCGCTGCCTTAAGACTTGCCTGGCATTGAGGAAATGGATGGAGAGGGAAGGTTTAAAGGCTTTCACCATGAACTTCCTGGACATCAGCGAAAAGGTGACGGGTTTAACCGTCCCGCCTTTCCTTGAAGCCAGCAAGGCCATGGCCAGGGGACTGGGCTATGCCGGCGAGGGAGACGTTTTGACCGCTTCCCTGGTGGCGGCCCTGAAAGAAATCTCCATGGAAACCTCCTTTATTGAAATGTTCTGCCCTAACTGGGAGAAGCAAAGGATTTATTTAAGCCACATGGGTGAGATGGATATCAGCCTCTGCGACGAAAAGCCGATGCTTAGCCGGAGAAGGTTCACCTTCACCGACGCTGAAGACCCTACGGTGGCCTATGGCAGGTTTAAGGCCGGGGAGGTTGTCCTGGTGGACCTTGCCCCTATGCCGGAGGGCAAATTCAGGCTGATAATCTCCAAAGCGAAAATGCTTGGCAGGACAGGGGAAGAAAAAGCCGACGCTATCTGCGGCTGGCTGAAACCGTCAAAGCCCCTGGAGGAATTCCTCAAAGCATACAGCCTACTTGGCGGCACCCATCACCTGGCGGTGGTATACGGCGATTACGCAGATGATATAGACAGGTTTGGCCGGATGATGGGATGGGAAGCAGTGAGGATATAGGGGGTGGCACAAGCTGAAAAGAGAGAAGGATTACTTGATAGGACTGGACCTGGGCACATCGGCGGTAAAAGGGGTACTCATGTCTTCGGCGGGAGACGTTGTTCACAGGGAAAAGGCGGAACTCCCATACCTTCGGCCGCAGGAAGGCTTTGTTGAGTTTGACGGCGAGGCTTTTTACCGGCTGGTGGCAGGAGTAATCCGCAAGCTGGCTTCGCATCTCCCCGAAGGCGCTTCGGCGGCGGGAGTGGGCGTGTCGTCGGCCAGCGGCAACACCCTGCTCGTGGATGCTTCCGGCAGGCCCATGAGGCCGGCCATAAGCTGGATGGACTCCCGGGTGACCCGAGAAGTGGAGGAGGTTTTCGGGGAGCTTGACCCCGCTGAAGTATACCGTTTAATTGGCTGGCCCCTGTCCAGAAGGTTCCCCCTGGCCCACCTGTCCTGGCTCAAGTGCCACGAGCCCGGGCTGCTGGCAACGGCAGCCAAGGTTTGCATGAGCACCGAGTATGTCAATTACAGGCTGACGGGGGAGTGGGGCATTGACAATTCTTCCGCCACCACCTTTTTCCTGCAGGACCAGGAAGGGGCCTGCTGGCACCGGCCCTTTCTGGAAAAGCTCGGCATATCGGAAGAGGAATTGCCTGAGATCAAAAGGCCCGGAGAGGTCCTGGGCCATATACATGGCGGCGCTGCCCCGGATACGGGACTTGCGCCGGGGACTCCCGTGGTCCTGGGCTCCTTTGATCACCCGTCGGCGGCAAGAGGCTCCGGTGTGACCGAGGAAGGGCAGCTTTTGTTATCCTGCGGCACTTCCTGGGTGGGTTTCTACCCTGTCAGGGACAGGGAGAAGGCGCTTAAGAAGAGGCTGTTGATTGATCCCTTCCTGGCGGATGAGGGGATATGGGGCGCCATGTTTTCCCTGCCGGAAATAGCCAACGCGGTGGACAGGTACATTTGCCGCTGCATTTCCGACGGCCCCGGCAGGTTTGCCGAATTTGACCGCTTGTCCGCCATGGCAGCACCGGGAGCCGGCGGCCTCTTTATCAATCCCAGGAAGGGCCATGAGCTTGCTGACACCGGAAGCCATTCAAAGGAGGACATTGCCAGGGCCCTTATGGAGGGGACGGCCTTCCTCCTTAAAATGCGCATAGATGATTTAAAGGAGGCGGGCTTTAACTTTTCTTCGGTGGTTATGGTAGGAGGCCCTTCGGAGACTTTCCCCTGGCCGCAGATTGTATGCGACGTCCTGGGGCTTAGCATTACCGTCAGGAACGGGTCCTGCGCAGGGGCGGTGGGTGCGGCCATACTGGCAGGCGTCGGCGCGGGGCTGTACAGGGATTTAAAGGATGCCCACAGCCGGCTGGATTTTGCCGAAAGGATACTTAAGCCTGACAGGGCGGCCCATGAGGCCTACCAGGATTTATACCGGAAATTTAAGGACACTGCGGTTTAAGCATAAAAGTTCCCAAAGCCGAAGGCTTGATATGGCAGAGTCCAGGTGATATGATTTGCATGGATATACTAAAATAGCCTGCTTCGCGGGCGGGCTTTATTCCCGGATGGCCGGCGCGTTTTAACGGGGTACGGACACCGGGGCAGGTAAACTACCAAAAAACCATGCTCAAGGAGGAGGGTTTATATGAAAAACATATCCATTGACAGCTACTCTTTCCATGGACTTTTAAGAGAAGGCAAAATGGACATCTTCCACTACCTGGAAAGCCTTAAGTACCGCTACCGTGTAGACGCCGCGGGAATCTGGAACGGCTTTTTTGCCTCAACCGATGAAGACTACATAAGGAAGGTCAAAGAAGCCCTTGACGAGAAGGGCATGACCGTCCCCAACATTGCCGTGGACGGCGCTTCGGTTTGGGCTGACAGTGAAGATGTAAGGGAGAAGAACCGCCAGAACGCGTTGAGGCACTTGGAAGCGGCCAGGATTCTCGGGGCAAAGAGCGTCAGGATTGACTGGGGCGTTACGACACCCGAGATTACGGATGAGCAGTTTGATTTCATTGCCAAAAGGTACAGGGAGTACTGCAGGATTGCTTCCGACTATGGCTTTGTGGTGGGACCCGAAAACCATTTCGGAGCGTCTTTGAACCCCTATCTGATGAAGAAGATGATAGAGGCTGTTAATGACCCCGCGTATAAAATTCTTCTCCATATTGGGCGCTGGAAGGGGGATGACGCGGACAAGGGGGATGTAATGATGGCTCCCTATACCATGCACACCCACGTTTCCATTGATATGGCCGATGCCGGTCTTGAGGAAAAGCTAAAAAGCATAATTGATGCCGGATACCAGGGTTTCTGGGGTATAGAGTTCGGCAGCGGGAAGGATGAATTTGTCCAGGTGGAATGGCTGACGGTTTCGGTAAAGAGAGCGCTGGAACTGCTGAGCAAGTAAGCCGTCAATGGGGTTTTTCCTGGAACCGTGTGGAATAAGAGCCGGGCTATAAGATTAAATATAGCAATATATCAATTGTTTAATGTAAAGGGGATGACGCATAAATGAAAAAACCCAGGATAGGTTTTATCGGATTGGGCCAGATTGCCACCAGCGGACACCTGCCCAAATATGAAGAGCTGGGCCAGGTTGAGCTGGTTGCGGCCTGTGATACCGACGTAGAAAAGCTGGACCAGGTTTGCGAGAGGTACAAGATACCAAACAGGTATACGGATTTCAGAAAGCTCCTTGAGCGTGACGATCTGGACGCGGTGGATGTATGCCTGCACAACAACCTTCATGCCCCGGTAACCATAGCCGCTTTAAGGTCGGGGAAGCACGTATACTGTGAAAAGCCCATAGCCGGCTCCTATGTGGACGGCAAAGCCATGGTGGATGCCGCCAGGGAAACCGGCAAAATGCTTCACATACAGCTGGGAACCCTTTATTCCAAAGAGGCCAAAGCGGCTAAAAAGCTCATTAGCGAAGGTGCCCTCGGTAAAATATACCATGCCAGGTCCACCGGCTACAGGAGAAGGGGAAGGCCTTTTGTAGACGGTTACGGCACTGCCAACTTCGTGAAAAAGCAGATTGCTGCCGGCGGAGCCCTGTTTGACATGGGGATTTACCATATCGCCCAGCTGCTCTACCTTATAGGAATGCCAGGGGTGGAGAGGATAAGCGGGAAGATATACCAGGAGCTGGATATGGACGAAGCCCGCAGGATATCCAGCGGCTATGATGTTGAAGAGCTTGGTTTGGGCTTTATCCGCTTTGAAAACGGGCTGACCATGGATATAATTGAGGCCTGGGCGGTGAATATGGACCCCTTTGAAGGCAGCAGCATATTTGGCTCCAAGGGCGGAATACGGCTTAACCCCTTCAGCTACTATACCACTTTCTGCGATATGGAAATGAACTGCACCTTTGAGCTGGACAGTGTTAACACGAGATGGCACAGGCTGAATCCCGATGAGAGCGCCTATGATTCGTCAGTCCATCACTGGGTTGCGGCGCTCCAGGGGAAAGTGGAGCTCCTTCCGACGGCGGAGATCGCGCTTTTAACCATGCTGATCCAGGAGGGCATTTACATGTCTGACGCCTTGGGGCGCGAAGTCTCGGCGGAAGAAGTGATAAAGAATTCCAAGTCTACTGCGGTTGACCTGTAATATAACTAAAATAGCCTGTTAGTGAAACGCAATAGCCGGGGGATAAATCCCCGGTTATTGCCGTTTCCGGCGTCTTTCCCTGGGCCCGCCTGCCCGCCGAAAACCTTTTTTCTCATATGCGCTATTGTTTCAATTACAAGAAGAAAGCAAAATAAAAATTTTGATGGTTGACTTGTCAATTTTATGTATTTATAATGAAGTAGTTAACATTCAGCCTGGGAGGCGACCCCTTTTGAAAATGACCATAGGACGGCTGGTGTCCATACTGCACCGCCAGGCGCAGGTTTATTTTAACCGTGTTTTGATGGAATTTGACATAAGCTCTGCGGAATATGCCTTTTTAATATGCCTTTACAAGAAGGGGGGTATAACCCAGGACGGTTTGTCCAGTTACCTCTGCATAGACAAGGCTGCCACGGCCCGGGCCATAAAGTCGCTGGAGCGGAAGGGATACGCCGTACGAAAGAAGGACGATTTGGACAAGAGAATTAACAGGGTTTACCCTTCCGAAAAGGCGCTGAAATACGAAGACGAGATAATGAGAAGAATACATGGTTGGAGTGAATTCCTGATGGAGGGCATTGACGAAGAGACCATTAACACCGTCGTATCTGTCCTTCAGAAAATGGTGCGGAAAGTGGAAAACACCGACCTGAAAAAAGAAGCGGAGTAATGCGGGCATGGAATACGTTAACCCACTGGGAGTGGAAAAAGTATCAAAGCTTTTGGTAAAGTTCTCGGTCCCTGCGATTATAGGGATGGTGGTCAACGCTTTATATAACATCGTGGACAGGATTTATATAGGAAACTACAGGGAACTGGGCTCCTACGGTTTGGCGGGAATCACCATAGGGTTTCCCATAATGATAATACTCCTGGCGATAGGCCTCTTATTCGGCGTGGGAGGAGCGACCCTGTTTTCCATCAGGCTGGGAGAGAAGAGAAAGGAGGAAGCTGAAAACGCTCTGGGTAACGCTTTTGTCCTGCTGCTGATTGCCGGCCTCGTGCTCATGGTTCTGGGCCAGATTTTTCTAAAGCCCATACTGACCTTGTTTGGCGCCAGCAAAGAGGTGCTTCCCTACTCTATGGAATACATGCGGATAATTTTCTTCGGAGCGGTATTCCAGGTGGTGAGCATAGGACTGAACCACTTTATCCGTGCCGACGGCAACCCCAGGATAGCTATGCTGACCATGTTTTTCGGCGCGGGTTTGAACACGGTGCTGGACCCCATATTCATTTACGCTTTTGGAATGGGCATGGCAGGGGCGGCCCTTGCCACCATTCTGTCCCAGGCGGCCTCGGCAGCCTGGGTGGTGGCATATTTCCTGGGAAAGCGCAGCAGGAACAAGCTTAAGCTGCGATACATGAAACTAAGACCCGGGCTGGCTTTAAGAATAACCTCCCTGGGGCTGCCGAACTTTGTGCTGCAGCTTGCCAACAGCCTTTTAAACATGATACTGAACAAGAACCTGCTGATTTACGGCGGGGACATCGCCGTATCCGGCATGGGAGTGATAAACAGCCTGCAGACCATAATAATGATGCCGATTGTAGGATTAAACCAGGGGGTTCAGCCGATAATCAGCTTTAACTTCGGGGCAAGGAAGTTCGACAGGGTCAGGGAAGCGGAGAAACTGGCCATTGGGGCCGCCACTTGCGTAGTGCTGCTGGGATATATAGTGACGAGGCTGTTTCCCACCCGGATGGTTGCCATGTTTAACCGCGAACCGGAGCTTCTGAGGTTCGGAAGCTATGCCCTGGTGCACTGGTTCCTGTGCCTGCCTGTGGTCGGCTTCCAGATTATTGCCGCCAATTTCTTTCAGGCCATAGGAAGGCCCAGGTCGTCCATGTTTTTGAGCCTTACCAGGCAGGTGATACTCCTGATACCGGCGGTAATAATCTTTCCCAGGTTCTGGGGCATTACCGGATTGCTTCACGCGGCGCCATTTGCAGATTTCTTTTCAAGCCTCCTGACCGGCATCTGGTTTTTTAACGGAATTAAAAGTCTGGGGCTAGAAAAAAACGGTGAAGGGGTTGAGCAAAAGGGTTATTGCAGGACAAACGGTTCCGAAGCATAGGTGAAGGATGTAAAGGCGCAAGGGCATTTAAACAAATAAATATATAGAATGCTTAAAGAGGGAGAAATGCTATGGAAGATAAGGTTTTACGGGGGGTATTGGGGCATGCTCCTGTTGGCTTTGCGTACCACAAAGTGCTTCTAAATGAATGGGGCAAACCCGAGGATTACATTTTAACCGATTTCAACTCAGCTTTTGAAGAAATTACCGGATTTAAAAGGGAGGACTTGCTGGGGAAGAGACTGACGGAAGTCATTCCCGGCGTAAAGAAGAGCCATTTTGAGTGGGTAAATCTATACCATAAGGCGGTCCTTACAGGCGAAAAACAGGAATTCATCTGCTGCCTTGATTCTCTGGGGCGATGGTACAGGATTTCGGTCTTCGCGTCGGAAAACGAGAATCTTGTTGCCGTTTTTCAGGATATCAGCGACGAAATGGAACGCATAAAAACCCTGGAGGAGCAGTCTGCGGCCTTGGAAACGCTGACAAGGGCGGAAAGAGAAGTAGAAGAACAGCTGAAAATGTTTATACCAATGTTTAAAAAGCACAGCGTAGCCATGCTTATAACCGAGCCCGTGTCCGGCAGAATTGTCAACGCCAACCAGGCTGCCTGCGCTTTTTACGGATATACCATAGATGAATTCAGGAACATGTACATAAGAGACATCACCCTGATGCCGGAAGAAGACTTTAAGAAGCTGCGGTTCATGGTGCTGAAAAAAGAAGTGAGGAACTTTACCACAAGCCACCGGATGAAGAACGGGGAAGTCAGGGTGGTGGACGTTTATCCCTGCCTTATCGACTGCGACAGCGAAGAGCTCATCTTTTCCATTATAATCGACGCTACCGAGCGGGAGAAGTACAAGGAAGAGCTTTGCCTGGAGAAAGAGCGCCAGAGGATTACTTTCCTCTCCATATGCGACGGAGTGATAACTACCGACGAAAAAGGCCAAATAACGGCCATGAACAGGGCGGCGGTAGAGATAACGGGCCTGAGGGAGGAAGAGATAATGGGCAAGCCCTTCTCCCAGGTGGTAAAGCTTGTAGACGAAAAAACGGACAAGGATTTGGGAGACGTTGTGGAGAGGGTTTTAAGGGAAGGGATGGCCATTGCCTTTGCCGAATATACCACCTTTGTCACCGGGGATGGGGGCAGGATGCCCCTGGCCGGCAGCGTGTCGCCCATTAAGGACAGCAAAGGGCAAATCTTCGGCGTAGTGATTATTTTCCGGGACATTACCGAGGAGAGAGCCTGGAGGGAGAAAATCCTGAGTTTGAGCTACCACGATTCCCTTACGGGGCTCTACAACCGGCGCTATATGGAAGAAGAGATGAAGAGGCTGGACCTGGCCAGGGAGTTGCCCCTTACGGTTCTGATGGCCGATGTGAACGGCCTGAAGCTGGCCAATGACGTCTTCGGCCACGAAGAAGGGGACAAGCTATTGAAAAAGGCCACGGAGATACTCAAAGGGAGCCTGAGGAAGAAGGATATAATCGCCCGCTGGGGCGGTGACGAGTTCCTGGTTCTTCTGCGCAACACCACGGCAGAAAACGCGGAAAGGGTCATTGGGAGGATCAGGGACAGGTGTTTGAACGCGGTAGTCGGGAAGACCCATTTAAGCATTGCCATGGGCTATGCCGTAATGAAGGATGGCTCGATGAGCCTTGAACAGGTAGTCAAAGAGGCAGAGGAGATCATGTACCGGAGAAAGCTGATGGAGAGCAAGAATTACCGCAATGCCCTGATTGACACCCTTCTTTCCACTCTAATTGCCAGAGGCCTGGAAAACAGGGAGCACTCCGACAGGGTCAGGAACTACTGCCTGGCCATGGGCCAGGAGATGAGGCTTTCTCCCAAGGCCATGGATGAACTGGTTCTGCTGGCCACTCTGCACGATATCGGTAAGGTGGGAATCAGGGAGAGCATACTGCAGAAGAGGGGCGATCTGACGGAAGAGGATTGGCAGGAGCTAAAGAAGCACCCGGAAATAGGCTGCCGCATTGCCCAGAACACCCCGGAACTGGCCGCCATTGCCGAATACATTTTGAGCCACCATGAGCGCTGGGACGGCAAAGGCTTCCCGAGAGGGTTAAGGGAACGGGAGATACCCTTGCTGTGCCGTATCCTGGCTGTAGCCCACGCCTATGAAGTCATGACCGCCAGCGGAGCTTATCCCAGGGCCCTGAGCAGGGATGAGGCCATCGCCGAAATAAAGGCAAATGCGGGACTTCAGTTTGACCCCAATATAGTGAATATTTTTCTGGAGGTTATGAAGAAGTTCCGGGAAAGTGAAGAGGGTGGGAATTCAAGTCCTCTGCAGCTTACTTAACGTCGTTTTTCCCGGCGCCTGAATTTTTCGGGAAGAGATAACGGGCAGCGATGTAGAAAAGACTGCCGGTCGGTATTTTAGCGGAAAACTGGGAGCCCAGGGCGGTGTAAAAAGAAAGGCCCGGGAGCTTCTTACTCCCGGGCGCTGCTTATGCATCCGGCTTAAGGGTGGTGCAAATGGGAGCATACGGAAAAGCCCTGCTTATATTGTTTGTCTTTATGTTAACTTTACCGGGGTGCTGCAGCAGTAATAGAAATACAGTCACCGGAAAGGATCTTCAAAAAGATCCGGGCAGTGTTCAAACAGGTAAGGATATCCAGGGAGATCCGGGCGGTTTTCTAATTGATAAAGATGCTCAGGAAGGCTTGGGCAATTCTCAGGTTGAAAAGGGTATCCAGGAGGATTCAGGCGAGCCGGAGATGGATGAAGACATCCGGGAATTCTTGGACAAGTACCAGATTGATATGGAAGAGTATGAGTTGTTAAAGAAAACGGAACCCAATTTGGAAACATATCCCGAAACTGCAATAATTAATATGATAGATGCCATGAGGAGATACAGGCATATAAACGCCGTCAAATTTGTAACCGTATTGGAGCAGGTGTCGGAAGACACCTGGCTGGTGCTGGAGGAAGCTATCGGTGAGGAGTACCTGATGAAGCTGGACTTCAATTTAGACCTCATAAACGGTATCCGTATAGGTGATGCAATGTCCATACACGCTATCCAGAAAGGCAATGTTTTGGTGGTGCCTGAACACGATTATATAAACAATTAACCGGCACTGTCCGGCGTTTCACCGGGCATGGTTAAATTAAGACAGAGGATCTTCGTGAGGGGAGGAAACCCTGTGCCTCCAGGCGTTGTCACCCGGGAAATACTGTGCAAGTCTGCCCTGACCAGGACCAAAATCACGGGCTTTCAATACTGTATAAATCCGTATACGGGCTGTGCCCACGCCTGCCTTTATTGTTATGCCTCTTTCATGTGCCGCTTTACTGATCACCGGGAGAAATGGGGTCGGTTCCTGGACGTCAAAATAAATTTCTGTGAGGCTTTGGCCAGGCAATTATACGGGCGGACCCGGCCTGAAGGCAGGGTTTTGGTGGGTACGGTAACCGACGCCTATCAGCCTGCGGAAAGCGTCTATAAATTAACCCGGGCCAGCCTGGAGATGCTTGCCGACTATCAATTGCTGGACGTCCACATTCTGACCAAGTCAGCCCTGGTGCAGAGGGACATTCCCATACTGCGCCGGCTCAGGTCCTGCCAGGTGGGCTTTACCATCACCACCGTGGATTCCGGTATTGCCCGGGTGATTGAACCCGGCGCTTCCGCGCCAAGCTTGCGGTTTGAAGCCGCCCGGGAATTGATTAAGGCCGGCATCCCGGTATGGGTTTTTGTCGCTCCGCTGCTGCCGGGGCTTACGGATACGGAGGAGTCCCTGACCAGCCTGCTGAAGGCCGTATACCAGGCCGGCATCCGGAAAGTCCATATGGACAACTTAAACCCCTATCCTGCCGTGGTGCGGCGCTTAAAAAGCGCCTACCGCAGGTATTTCTCCGGCGCTTTTAAAGAACTGGAGAGCTGCCTGTACTATCCGGAACTCTACAGGAACAGGACTGAGAGCCGTTTCCGGAGGATCTGCCAGCTTACCGGCCTTTCCTGAGCTTGCTGCAGAGTCATGGGGAGGCATGAGATGAGGGGTTGGTGAAAACCATGGGCCAATGGAAAAAAGACAGGCCATCAGGACGCGGGGTGAGCCGCTCATGGCTTAGCCTTAAGCTGACAGATGGGACGGCGGGACCTGTTTATCCGGTGACAGGCCGGGACTTAAGCCGGCGGCACATGACTTCCCAGGCCGGCAGTGTGTTCCCCGGGCTAGCGGTATATGAACTTCCTGTACAGCACGAAGTTCCATGAGAACACCATGGTCATGGTGATGAACTTTGACAGGAGGTAGTAGATGCCTGCCAGGTCGGTGAGGATGTAGAGGAGCGTGTTGGAGGCCGCCAGGTTAAAGAAGAAAAGAAGGAGGGTTAAGACCAGCTGGCGGAAAAAGTTTTTCCTCACCCCGAAGGTCCAGTACTTGTTGAGGAGAAAGCTGGTCCAAAAGCCGGTGAAGTAGGCCGCCGTATTGGAGTATATGTACCAGACCCGGGCATACTCCTTAAGCAGGTACAAAACTGCAAACTCGGCGGAAAAGGCAGTGAGCCCCGCCGTTATGTATCGCAGAAACTGCCGTCTGAGCCCTTCCGGCAGGTGCTTGGAAAACATTCCGGCCATTTTCTTAATCATTAAGCTGCGGTTCCCTCTTTGCCCCCGGCTTGAGGGGAAAGACAGCCCGTCCCTTTTCCGGGGGAATATTCATTGGTTGACAGGAATAGCCCTTTGAAAGGGCAAAACGGTTTTAAGGAGCAGGCAAAGGACCTGCTCCCCTGTTCAGCTATTTCAAGAGAGGCAGTATTATCCTGTCTATGTCTTCTTCGGTTTCCGGGGTTTCCACGCCGCTAAAGAGGAGCCACTCTTCCATATGCTCAAGGCTCTCTCCCGGCTCCAGGATGGCCAGGGGACTCAATGACTCCATCTCCAGCATGAAGTTGCAGGTGTAGGTCTCATAGGAAGACCCGTAGTCGGGGTAGAGGGCGCCGTCAATGTGGACGTGGCGCTTTACAAACAGGTGACCGCCGTTCACATATCCAGCCCAGCCGTCCAGGTTGGGGACGCCGATTTTAAAGGGCGTCTTTGCGCTGGAGTCCTGCTTTAAAACCATGTACCTTTCGCCCCAGTAAACCCGTGGGTCGTTCATTTTGGAATAGGGCCAGAGGGCCACCATCCGGTTGGGCAAAAGACC
>JAKOSZ010000249.1 GCA_029776555.1 Bacillota bacterium
CAGTGTGGGCATAGCGGTCTGGGCCCCCATGGAAGTGGTGGAAAGCCCGGCCACGGCATTGGCGAACCTGATGCTCTCATATATGTCCTTGTCCTGGGCCAGGGAGAAGGCCAGGGCGGCATTGAAGGAGTCTCCCGCTGCCGTGGGATCCACCGCTTTCACCTTGTAGGCGCCTATGTGGACAAATTCCTTTTCGGTGACCAGGTAAGCCCCGTTTTTACCCGCTTTCGCTATGACCTTTGAGGCTCCCCTGTCAATGAGCACATGGGCTGCCTTCCGGATATCCTCTTCATCTCTTATGCTTAAGCCTGAGAGGGATTCAAGCTCTGTTTCGTTGGGCGTTATATAGTCGGCATACCCGTAAATTTCTCCGGGGAGTTCCTTGGCCGGGGCAGGGTCGAAAATGATGCACTTTCCGGCCTCCCTCAGCCTTTTCATGGCATACAGGTTGGTTTCCAGCGGGATCTCCAGCTGGAAGAGGAAAATATCCCGGGCAGCGATAAGGTCCCATTTTTCCTTTACATAGTCCACGCTGACCATAGCGTTGGCGCCGGGGTATACAAAGAGGATGTTGTTGCCGTCTTTGTCCACGGCGACTATGGCCGCTCCGGGAAATGTGTTCTTCTCTATGCTTACGCCGTCGCAGTTTACGTTATTCTTCTCAAGTGTTTCCACGTATTGAGGCCCGTAAAAGGTATCCCCGGTTTTGCCCACCATCAAAACATCGGCTCCCAGCCTCCCCAGGGCGAAGGCCTGGTTAGCCCCCTTGCCTCCGGTAAAAATCTCAAAACTTTTACTGAAAATGCTTTCGCCTACCTTGGGGAACCTGTCCACAGAGGTTACCAAATCCACGTTGAGGCTTCCGATAACGCACAGTCTTTTCATCTTAACCATGCTCCTTTTTAAAATAAGATTTTTTAACTTCAGGCCCCATTGTAATATATGTGGGGTGGGACACGGGGACAGGTTCCTTGCCCCACAGCAAGATTTTAGCAAAGTCGGCGGCAGTTTTTCAAGCCCCGGCCGGTGCCTGAAGGGCGGTATTGGAAGGGGAAATAGTCCTTTGTTGTCTTTATTTCCCCTCACTGATAAAATAGCATTGTCAAAAAAATTGATGCCCGGGGGGTAGGCTTTCTACAGCCCTGTGCGGTCCTCCGCGGGCAGGGGAGTATCTGTCTGCCGTGGTGGGATACAGGCCGCGCAGCGCTTAAGGAAGTTTTCGCCCCAACAATTGCCGGGCTCGGGCAAGCGGCTGAAAACGGAAGCATAAAATGAAGTATAAGGGCAGCGTTTAAACCGCCTGAATTTTTGGCTGAGCCTGTGGAGAAAGAACAGGCCGGGCTGTTTTGCTTTCGTAAAGGGGGACGATGGGCTTGAAAAAGTTGTCCTGGCTGTTTCACCGTGCCGCCATGTGGGCCGTAGGGGCTCTCTTGTATGCGGCGGGAAGGCTGAGGTTCAGGGTCCGTATACTGGGCCTGGGGGGAAATCCGCCCCGGGAAGGCCTTCTCATAACCAACAACCACCAACTGGACTGGGATATTGTCCTCCTGGCGCCGGCGGTGTTTTTCAGCTGGAGGCGGTGGAAGCGCATTGACCGCTTGAGTTTTGCGGCCAGCGAAAAGCTGTTCAATCCCGGCTACATCTACGGCCGCTTTTTGGATAAAATACCTGCCGTCAACAGGTTCTTTTTTTATTTCAACGTGGGGCCGGCGATACGCTACCTTAACGCCCGGCCGATACGCCACTTGCGGGACAGGACGTTCAGGGCCGTTTTAAGCGATGTGCTTGGCATTGCTGGAAACCTGCCCATTCATGAAGTGATGAAGCCGGGGTGGGAGAAGCGCTTTCCCCATATTGCCCGTGCTTACTTTAAAAGGGCGAGACAGGGAAAGCTTTTGTCGCTTAAAGACTGCATGAAGTTCAAAATGAGGGTGGACCTGATGAAAAAGGTTTCCCACGACGAGTTGGATGCAAGATTTAAGAACCTGGTCCAAAGGCATAACGTTTCGGTAATAAAAGAGTCCCTTGAAGAGTTTGCCGCCATGGTTGAGAAAAAGCACCCCCTTTATTTTTCCGTGGAGGGCCGGCTCACCCCGGACGGGCGCTTTGACAGCATAAGGGCCGGTCTTGCCCGCATCCTCGAAAAGTGCGGCCGGGCAACGCTCCTTCCGGTACACATAACCTACGACTACATGCAGGGCGGCCGTTACCCGGTTTACTTAAACTTCGGGAAACCGGTAACGGTGAGCGCCGGCGGCATGGGTGAAAATGACCTTAAGTCCATGGTCATTGACAGCGTTGACTCCCTCTATATCGGAACGGTCACTTCCCTTCTGGCCCTTGTGGTGAAGGAGCTGGCCCAGGGAGGGACCGGCAGGGTTGCCTGGGAAGAGCTTTTAAGCGCTGTTAAGGCTTTGGCGGATATCTGCCTTGAGTGCGAATACACGGTGGATTCCCGGCTTTTAAGCCGGAGAGGGCTTGAAAAAAGCCTTAAGCGGGCGCTTGAATGGGGTGAGAGGAAAGGGCTGTGGACGCTCAAAAGGGAAGGGGACGCTCCCCTGGTTGATTTAAAAGCGGAAAAGGTCTTGGAAGAAAAAGAAGGGCCCTGGCCCAACGTCAACTACATTACCTATGCCGCAAACCACGTGCCCCGCCGGGTGTATCAGCTGTATTTGGGGAAACGCTCCGGGACAGGTAAAGGGGAAGCGGAAACTATCCCAGCTGCCTCTCAGCTCAGTTAAACCAATCCCGTTTCATTGGTGAAGTTTACAGTGTTTTCCTTGCGCCCTTAATGCCAGTCCTGTTTTTAAAATTTTCTGTATTCGCCCCTGCATCCGTTAAAGCCGATTCCGTTTAAATTTATCTCCTTTGCCTTGTCTTGCCTCCATTAAAACTAATCCCCTTTTATTTCTTTAATATTTCCTTTGTTTGCTCCTTCTTGCCTCCGTTAAAGCTAATCCCGCTTCGTTTCTGGAGTTCCGGTTTTCGCCCTTGCCCCAATTAAGCCGGTCCCGTTTCATTCTTTGGAGTTTTCCCCTTGCTTTGCCTTGATTAAAGTAAATTTCGTTCCGTTTCTGATTTTTCCGGTCTTCGCCCCCCTTTCGCCTGTTAAAGCTGGTCC
>JAKOSZ010000250.1 GCA_029776555.1 Bacillota bacterium
AATATTAACACTTATGCGGCGCGACAACAACTTGTCCCGCTTCGCCAAACCGGGGCCCATCATGAGGACCGTTTTTGTCCAATAGATAGTCAGCCGGATAAGTGTTATCATATTCCTGGAGAACCGGAAAGCCCGGGGCGTCCATGTCCCTCAGAAATTAAGGGGATTGTTCCCCGGTATACAGGGACAGGTCCCCATGTGTTTATAAAAGAAGGGGAGAGGCAATGAGGACTATTATCCCCGGATATGTCAGGCTCTACCAGGCCGGTAAACTTGAAAAGCGGGTCAATGCCTTGAAGGAAAAGCTTAAGAACTGCACGGTGTGCCCCCACCGCTGCAGGGTTGACCGGCTGAACAATGAAAAGGGCTTTTGCAGGGCTGGAAGGAATCCGGCAATTGCCAGCTACGGTCCCCATTACGGCGAAGAGCCGGTGCTGGTGGGTACCGGCGGGTCCGGGACAATCTTCTTCAGCTTCTGCACCCTTAAATGCGTTTTCTGCCAGAACTGTGAAATAAGCCAGGGAGGAGAAGGATATGAACTGACAGCCTCCGGTCTTGCCCGGATAATGCTCTCCCTGCAGAGAAAGGGCTGTCACAACATCAACCTGGTCTCTCCCACCCATTTCGTGCCCCAGATCGTGGAAGCCTTAGCCCTGGCGGTCAGGGAAGGCCTTTCCATCCCGCTGGTGTATAACACCGGTGGCTATGACGCCACCGATACCCTGGAGCTGCTGGAGGGGATAGTTGACATTTACATGCCCGACATCAAGTTCGGCGACAACGAAAAAGCCAGAAAATACACCAGGGCAGACCGCTATTGCGACATTGCCAGGGCAGCGGTGAAGGAAATGTACCGGCAGGTGGGCAACCTTGAAACTGAAAAGGGCATTGCCCGTAAAGGCATGCTGATAAGGCACCTGGTAATGCCGGGGAACCTTGCCGATACGGACAGGGTCCTGGAATTTATAGCAAAGGAAATATCAAGAGACGCCTTTGTCAACCTGATGGACCAGTATTACCCGGCCCATAAATCTTACTTATTCCCGGAGCTTTCAAGAAGAATAAGCAGGAGCGAATACATGGAAGCCGTCCGCTGTGCAAGGGAACTGGGGCTGAAAGTGCAGTAGAGCACAAAGAGCACAAGGGGACGGAGCACAAGGGGACGGTTCTTTTGGGAGCACAAGGGGACGGTTATTTTGTGCTCTCCTGAAGGAGAGCACAAAAGAACCGTCCCCTTGTGTGCCCTTGTGTGTGCTCTCCTGGGCTGTGAAAACGGATTTGGTGTCAAATATGGTGTCAAACAGTAAAAATGGGTTTCAGGAAAAATCCCGAAACCCCTGGTGCCGAAGGCGGGACTTGAACCCGCACGGTATTGCTACCGCTGGATTTTGAGTCCAGTGCGTCTGCCAATTCCACCACTTCGGCATTAAGCCGCCCATATTATATTAGCATACAATCAGTGTGCTTTCAAGACATTTTGCAAAGGAGCCAAACCATCGCTTAACATGCAGGGGTCAGACCGCCGCGTCTCCTGACAGGCGGTTCATTTCCAGGACCAGCTGCACTTCCCCCTTGCCTATGTTCATATGCCGGGCTATTTCGGTCTCATCAAGCCCCTTCTTTGACAGCATAAGCACTTCCTTAAACCTGCCGTTGGCGGGAATCACCTTCCCGTTGGCCGAAGCCGCCTTCTCGCCGGCAGCCGGATTCGCCGCCGCGTATTCGGTCTTTGAGCCCTCTTCCTCTCTGTCCCCGTTCCGGCCTTTTTCCAAAGCGGACATCTCCATGATTTCCCGCTTTTTCCTGGGCTTTGCCGGCTCCTTCTTATTTGCCTCTTCCAGCGCTAAGAACAGCTCCTCCTTCTTTTTTTCAACCGTGGCCACCACGAAGTCGGAAAGCTTATTGAGCTCCTCAATCATCTGCTCGGCTTCCAGAACTATTTCCGCCAATTCCCTCTTCTTTTCCTCAATCTGCTTTTCGAAGTATGCGAACTTCTTTCGGTCGTATAAAAGCAACAGGAAGGAAGAAAGCAGGAAAAGCATGCTCAAAAATGCGATGGCGTAATAAAACTGGCTCACCTGTCAACACCCCTCTTTTCTTGTTTTATCTTTTGTAATCCTAACGCCGGTAATGGCGGCACTATCATATCTTTACGTCTATTATGTTTCCCGGCTCGCCTTTCTCCTTCTTTCCTTCAATGCCGTACGTCCCCTTTTTCCGCTTCCTTTCCTCGTATTCCCTTCTTCTTCTGCCTCCCTGATCCTCTCTCATTTCAACCTTCTGGGCCTGCTCCCGGGAAGAAACCTGCCTTAGCCTGTTTTCCACTTCCTGTTTAACAGAAGCGGTTTGCTGCTGAAGGACTACGAAATTCCTGGATTGCTCCTCGTTAATTATCCTCGAGACCTCGGTGGTTTTAGGGATAACCACCTGGAAATCCAACGGTTTAACCGCCATAAACCCTCTATCCTTTCAAAATTATACCGGCAGAGCCCGGTTTCAGCGCCTGTCCAACGGGCCGACTTTTATATCTGCTCCTTCCCTGTAAAGAGTACAGTAATGCAGTTTTTCCTTCACATAAATCGTGCAGTTGCCTATTACCACCTTGGTGCCGGGATAAATGCAGTCATAAACCCTTATCTTGCCAAGGGTGTCCTGCTGCAGCTTGCCTTCAATGCTTTCCATTTCCGCCTTAAGCTCTTCCAGCCTCACCGTGTAGTGCTCCATGGTCCTCCTGCTTTTTTCATAGATTTCCTCCTTTTCCTGAGTAAGAAGGCCGGATGCCTTAAGCCTTTCCAGGAGTGTCACCGCCTGTTTTGCCTTTATTAAACTGTTTTCAGAGGCGATAATCTCGTCCCTTATTGCTTTATGCCTCTCTCTCAGGGTCGGGTCCACCCCCACTTCTATTTCACTGGTAGTGGACATCTCGGAACCTATCACCTTTGCTATAATCTCCTTACCCACTTTACAGCTGCCTCCGACCAGCAGGCCTTTTCTCCCGGAAAGCTCCAGGACGTTGCCGCATTTCACATTGCTGTGCATTATGGCCTCAGCCCTGATATCGTCCCTGGCTTCCACGGTGCTGTGTTCTATATACCGGGCAGTTATGCTGCCCCCGCTGATCAGAACGCCTTTCCCCAGCCCCTGTATGCCTCTTCTTAAAATGATATCTCCTTCCGCCTTAATAACTGCCCCCTCTACAACTCCCCACACTTCCACGTTTCCTCCGGCCTCGATGGTAAAGCCGGACAGGACATTGCCCCTTACAAGCACATTCCCGACAAAGTAGATATTTCCGGTGGAGTTGTCAACGTCGGCAGGAACCTCGTAGGTTGAGAAGACATTGACCTTCCCGTTGCTGAACATTACCTGCCCGTCAACCGCCGCAAAGAGGGCCAGCCCGTCTTCAGACACCACTACGTTCTTCCCCTTGGGGATAACTGCCGGTTTCCCGTCTACAGGTGCCACATCGGCGCCGGTAACCGTTTTTCCGGGTACCCCCCGGGTAGGAGGAATTATGTTGCAGAGCTTTTGTCCTTTTACCACGTTTTCTATGAGGTTAAGTTCCCTGTAGTCCACCCTTCCGTCTTCACGTATAACCGGCTTCTTTTCACTTTTCATGTCAAACAGGTATTCTATACTGCCGCTTTTGCCGTTCTCGGGCCTCAGTCCCTCCGCTGCCGTGACCATTTCATTGTAGACCGGAGAACTGGCCAAAGCGTTTATTGCGGATTCTTTAATGCCGAAAACCACGCCCTCGCTTTTAAGCGCATCCATCAGCTCCCCGGCCGTAAGGCTCCTTCCTCCCCCTTCCGGAGGAGTCAGGATGATTTGTGCCAGCATTTTATCCTGTGAAATAACTACTTTGGCCGCAGCGTCGACTTTGGCCTCCTCTTGCGGCTCCGCGATGAGTACGGGAGTACCGTCGGCTTTTTTAACGGCCTCTTCCACCGCAGTTTTGTTAAAATTGGTAATCCTTTTTCTTGCTATCGTGTTCAATACTTCATTGGGGTCGGCTCTCCTGATATTCTCCACAGGCGGAAATACGGTGAGGTAAACGCCGTCTTCAAGGTACTCCAGCTTGAACAAACCGTTCTTTTTACCGTTTACAGCTTTATCCCCCAGCAACTCCTGATCCCTCACTTAATTTTATTATTCACCCATTAAGGCTTTGTGCCTGGTCAGTTTTCCTCTTAACCGAAGTATGGCCTTCGTATGAAGCTGTGAAATCCTTGATTCTGAAACCTTCATTATGGCGCTGATCTCCTTGAGGGTCAATTCTTCAAAATAGTACAGGGAAATTACTGTCCTCTCTTTTTCAGGAAGCTTGTCTATGGCGTCAGCCAGTACTTCCTTTAATTCTATCAATTCGACGTAGTTTTCAGGCTTATCCTCCCTGGCCGTGGTCAAAATGTCTTTTCCAAGCTCGTAGTTTTGCTCCAGAAACTCTTCCAGGGATATAACGGAGCTTAAATTCACTTCATTGAGCAGTTTGTAAAACTCGTCCAAAGACATTCCCAGCTTTTCGGCAACCTCTCTGTCCGACGGCGGGTACCCCAGCTCCCTCTCCAGTTCGCTATATAGCTTTTCCAGTTCCTTGCTCTTTTGCCTCAGGGACCTGGGCACCCAGTCCATTTTTCTGATGCTGTCTATTATTGCTCCCCTTATTCTGAGGGAGGCATAGGTTTCAAACTTTACCCCTTTATTAATATCGAATTTATCAATGGCGTCAATTAAGCCAAATATTCCATAACTTACCAGGTCGTCGTACTCCACATTGGCCCCGAAATACACCCTCAACCTGCCGGCTATGTACTTTACCAGGTGCGAGTACTCCAGGATGAGCTTTTTCCTCAATTCCGGCCTCTTGTCCTCGCTGTACTTTTTCCACAGATTCAGCTGTTTTGCGTTGGAAGAATTCATTTCAACCCCCCACATTACTCTTTGGTATATTCACTGCCGGCCATTAGCTGTGATGACAGCGGCCTGAATTCATTGTCTTCCGTTTGGTTTCTCTCCTTTCCCGCGCTTAAGGCGGCCTCCCCTTTTATCCCATCCTCATCATTGCTTTCAAGGCTGTTTTTGTCCTTTTCATTCAAGGGCTCCTCTTGCCCTTTCCTTTCCCTGCTTTCTTCCATTTCTTTGACGATACCTGAAAGCAATGCCCTTGCAAAAAGCCCAAGAATATAGAATATCACCATGTATGTCCCGATTCTCAAGTACACCTTTTTTGGTTCACAACCCAGCGCAATGCTTGCAATTCCTGCCGCAATTCCCGCCAAAATACCGAGTATAACCGGAAGTTTAACAAAGTATTCCATCCCGACGCCCCTTCAGATTTTTTTCGTTCCATGTCCAATGGTCTTAATTACGAGCATCCCGTCCGCCGAGTGCAGCTCAATGGTACGCCCGTAATTCCCTCCCGTATCTTCGGCACAAATCGGAATGCCCAGTTCCATAAGCTGTTCCCTCGCAGCGGTAACATTTCTGGCGCCTATTCTCATCATATCAGACATGTCGGTAAAATTAAACATCTGCGCGCCTCCCGCAAGCTTCGCTATTATGGATCTCCTTTTGGCTCCCAGCTGCATCATTTCCTCCAGCATCCTCTTTATGGCCGTGTCAACAAACTTGGCCAGATTAGAGTTGTTCCTGGCCTGAAGGCTCGACGGCAGCATAACATGCGCAAGTCCCGATACCCGCGTTACCGTGTCATAAAGAGCTATACCCACGCAGGAGCCAAGCCCCAGTGTTATTAATACACATGGGTGATATGAAGTTTGCAGGTCGGCCATGCCCACAACAATAACGCCTTCCATTAACGCATTACTCCCAATGCTTTCAACAGAGTGTCGTAGGAGTCCATGTCCGGCACCATAAAAAACTCCCCTACAACCTTTGTGCTTCCTTCGGTAAAAACCGTCTCTATATACAACACCTTGTCTCCCATCTGACCAAACTGTATCGCCGGTACGCTGATTATGGCTCCTGTCATGTCCACCGCAATTTCCGGCACCGAAGACATCAGCCTGAAGTTGGTAAGGGCGGACAGTGCCGATATATAGGCCCCTGTCAGGATATTCCCAACTTCCTTCAATGCCGAAAGAGCCAATTCATCCAGTTCCCTGTTCTCATCCGGGGTTCTTCCCATAAGCATACCGGTGAGTATGCAGGCAGCTTCGTAGTCCAGGATAAACATAATGTTTCCCCTCATATCGCCCGTCACCCTGAGAAGAACTCCCACCACGAGCTTTTCGGCTCCTCCAAGGCTTTCGTTGACCTCTTTGAACTCCATTATCCTGACCCTTGGAACATCCATTTCCACCTTCTTGTCCAGCATCTTGGCAAGGGCGGTAGCCGCATTCCCCGCGCCTATGTTGCCTACTTCCCGCAGGACGTCAATTTCCATTTCATTGAGACTGTTGAAATCAATACCCATTTTTCATACCTCTTGAAACCAATCCCGTTCAACACCTCTAACCCCTGTCAGTCTTTTCCCCTGTCCCAGCCGAAAAAACACAGGCAATGCGCCTTTGGAATTCAGGCAATTTTCAAAAGCTTTTCCACATTCAGCAGCGTAAAAAGCCTGCCGCTGCTCTTCCCCACCCCTTCAACAAACTCCTGGGAAGAGTCCTCTTCCACGCTGGAAACATTTTCAATGGAGTCCTCCGAAAAAGCGATTACCTCGGTTACC
>JAKOSZ010000251.1 GCA_029776555.1 Bacillota bacterium
AAAACTTGAAGGAACTGGCCCGGCACATGGCGGGAGCCCTGGCTGTCCGCTTCTCCCGGGACCGGGACCGGTATTTGAACATAGTGACCTGCGAGAACTGGAAAGACCCCGCTGAAGTTCTAAGGCAGGAGATAGAAAGGGAGCTGGGGAAGGAACTGGCCCAAGCTTTCCGCAGCCTGGCAGGCATAACCGAGGCCGTAGTCATGCGTTCGGGCATTGAGCCCGAAGCAGAAACGCTTAAAGAGGACCCCCTGGCCGTAAACGTCTCGGACTACTGGGAGCTTCCCCTGGACAGGGCCCGGCTGAAAGGAGAACTGCCTGACATAAAGGGGTTAAAGCCTGTTGACTCCTTCCAGGGCTTTCTGGAGCGCAAGTTCTATACATATAACGCTGCCAACGGGACAGTGTCGTACCTGGGCAGCCTGAAGGGCTATGAAAAACTGGCTGACGCCGCCCATGACCCTGATATACTTGAAGTGCTCATGGGCGTTTACCAGGAGACCGGCGCCGCCCTCTGCGCCAGGCACCACTTTTCCGCGGAAGAACAGGAGGAGTTTGCCCGCTCATCCCTTAAAAAACTCCAGGACTACGCCATAGCTGACTATATCGAGCGAAACGCCCGGGACCCCTTGAGAAAGCTTGGCCCGGAAGACAGGCTTGTGGGTCCGGCCCGGCTGGCGGAGGAGTACGGCATAGTCCCCCGGAACCTGGCGGTGTCCATAGCGGCAGCCCTCCATTACGTCAATCCATCGGATCCGTCGGCCCTTGAACTTGAAAAAATGAGGAAAACTTACGGGATAGACTATGTCTTAAAAAAGGTCTGTCAAATTGACCCGGTAAGCCAGCTGGGGACCCTGGTTAAGGAGAAGGTCTCCTGGCTTCATAGAAAAGGATGGCTGAAGGAGGAAGAAACATGATGAGGTGTGTTTACCGCCAGGGGGACTCCCTTGTAAAACAGATGAAGGAAACACTGGTTCCAGCCGATGCCGTGGCCATGTGGTACCTTGGGCAGGAGGGCTTTGCCTTAAAGAGGGACAACAGGATCATACTGGTGGACCCCTTCTTTTCAGGCAGCGTTGACCAGTCCTCCTTCTGGGCCCGGCAGTACATAAGCCCGGCGACCCCTGAGCAGCTGGGCTTTGTTGATTACGTACTCTGTACCCACCCCCACCTGGACCACATGGACCCGGACACCATCAGGCCCCTTGCGGCGGCGGGAAAAAGCACCCGCTTCGTGGTGCCCTTTCCCTCGGTGGACACACTGGTGGACTGGGGTATCGACCCGGGCAGGGTGCTGGGAGCCAGGGCAGGGGAGGCCTTGAACCTTGACGGCATTGAAATTGTTCCCGTGCCTGCGGCCCATGACGTGCTTCACCAGGACAGCGAAGGCAACTACAGGGAACTGAGCTACATAATAAAGTGGGGAGATATTTGCATATTCCACGGGGGGGACATGGTGGTGTACCCGGGGCTTTTACAGGCCCTGGAGCCTTTTGATATCGACATTGCCATGCTGCCCATCAACGGCAGGGACTGGCTCAGGGAGGAGAAGTACATCGTGGGAAACTTAAGCTTCAGGGAAGCTGCGGACCTTGGCGCCAGGATAGGGGCTGACTTCCTGGTGCCCATGCACTACGATTTGTTTCAGGCCAATGATGAAAACCCGGCCTTTTTCGTGGACTACGTGCACCGCAGGTACCCGGGCTTAAGGTTCCACCTGTTCCAGCCCGGTGAAAGGCTGGTCTATTTCAGGGAACGGGGGGAAAGGAAAAGGTGGAAACCTGCGAAATAGCCGTAATAGGCGCGGGCAAGACCGGCAGGGGCTTTATCGGAAGGCTTCTTGGAGAAGAGGGCAGGAGCTTCCTCTTTATAGACCGGGATGAAGGTCTTATAAGCAGGCTGGAAGAGAGGGGAAGCTACACCGTTAAATTCTTCGGCGCTGCCAGGGAACCTTTCCCGGTAAAGGGCTTTAAGGCGGTAAATACGGCCAGTGACAGCCTTACTGACTTGTTCAGGGAGCTTAAGCTGGTGTTCATTTCAGTGGGAGGGAACAACTTAAAGGACCTGGCCCGGCAGCTGGCCCCCCTGCTGGAGGAAAGGCTTAAGGTTACGGACAGGGAATTGAGCTTCATCCTGTGCGAGAATGCGGTTAAGCCGGCCCATATGCTTGAGACCGAGCTTTTGGCCCTTCTTAAGAGCCAATACCGGGAGAAGGCCTTAAAACTTTTCGGCTTTTCCGAGGCCACGGTCTTTTGCACCACCCTTGAGGACGAGGCCGACCCCCTGGACATCCTGTCGGAAAACTACCCCTATCTCCAGTGCGACGCCAGGGGCTTGAAGGGAGAAATCCCGAAGATAAAAGGCTTAAAGCCCATAGAGGGCTTTGACAATTTTCTCTTAAGGAAGCTTTATACATACAACTGCGCCAGCGCCGTCATAGCCTACCTGGGCTGGTGGAAAGGCTATACCGAATACCCTGAGGCCGCCAACGACAGGGACATTTTGAGCTTCCTGGAAATGACCTATGACCAGGTTGGGAAGGCCCTGTGCAAAACCTACGGATACAGTGAAGAGGACCAGCGGGAGTTTGCAGAGCTCTCCCTGAGGAAATTCCGGGACAGGTCCATCCGGGACACGGTGGAGAGGAACGCCAGGGAACCCCACAGGAAGCTTAAAGCCCGGGAGAGGATCATAGGCCCCATAAGGCTCGTAAGCGACACCGGGGGAGATGCAGCGCCGCTGCTCTTGACGGCTGCTGCGGCCATTTTGTACCATGACCCGGAAGACAGCCAGTGGAGCCGTATCCAGAGGGAACTGGGAGCCCGGGGGATTTTAAGGGACATATGCGGCCTTGATCCCGACGAGGCTCCGGGGGCTCAGATAATGGAATACTACAGCCGGATGAAGGAAGGGCACCTGAAGCCGTCGATGCTGGGGCAGCTTCTTTCCCCGGGAGAAAAAGCGGTTCGGGCAAAAGGTGTTTGAGGCTTTATGGTATATAAGCTGTAAGCTCATGATCTTGGAATCAAAGCCCGGTGACGGATGAAAACCGGGCCTTAAGGGGGATTGGACATGAAATATTACGGAACGGCATACTATCCCGAGCAGGAAACAAAAGAAGGCATTGAGAGAGATGTACAGCTTATGCTCAAAGCGGGTTTCAACGTGGTAAGGATGGGGGAATTTGCCTGGTGCAGGTTTGAGCCGAAAAAAGGGGAGTACGATCTTGCCTGGTTCGACGACGTGGTAGAGATGCTGGGTAAAAACGGCATAAAAAGCGTTGTGTGCACCCCTACCGCCAACCCTCCCGCCTGGATGGTGGAAAAGCATCCTGAGATTTTGTACCGGGACAACCGGGGAGTGGTAAGGCCCTTCGGGGGCAGGAGGCATTACTGCTATAACAGCCCCGTATACCGGGAGTACTGCAGGAAAATCGCGGCTGAAATGGCCAGGCGTTACGGCAGCAGCCCCTACGTCATCGGCTTCCACATAGATAATGAGCTGGCCCAGGAGGCCACCGGCAGATGCCACTGTGATACTTGCCGGGAGAAGTTCCGCCGCTGGCTTAAGGACAGGTATGGCAGCATAGAGAATTTTAACGAAAAAGCTGGCACCATTTTCTGGGGACAGACTTACGAGAGTTTTGATCAGATCGACATGCCCATCAGGACCATTGAGCCCGGGGGCCAGCAGTTAATTCCCACCTTTTACGACAACCCCACTTTAAGGCTTGATTTCGAGAGGTTCTGCAGCGACTCTCTGATTGAGTTCCAGAACATACAGGTCAGTGCCATAAGGGAGTTCAGCCAGAAGCCCATTACTACCAACAGCACCGGCATATGGACCAACGGCATTGACTATTACAGGTCCCATAAAAGCCTGGATGTTGCAGCCGGGGACGTATATCCCTCCCTCAG
>JAKOSZ010000252.1 GCA_029776555.1 Bacillota bacterium
ACCGGAACCGAGCTGTACTTAGCCAGTTCCTCCACGTCGCTCTGCTTGAAGGTCCTTATCATTATCCCGTCCACGTAGCGGGACAGCACCTTTGCCGTATCGGAGATGGGTTCGCCGCGACCCAGCTGGATGTCGTTGGAGTTTAAAAACAGGGCATGGCCTCCCAGCTGGTGCATTCCCACCTCAAAGGATACCCTGGTCCTGGTGGACGGCTTGGCAAATACCATTGCCAGGACTTTTCCTGAAAGCAGGGGATGTTTAACTCCCTCTTTGAGCTCTTTTTTCATCTTTGCGGTCAGCTGAAATATTTCGTCCACATCCCGGGGTGAAAGATCATATACGCTTAGAAAGTGTTTCACTGTAACAGCCCCCTTTGTTCACGCCTTTAATTTTGAGCAGGCTCTTCCTGCTGCTCGGATAATTCCCCCAGTACCGCATCAAAAGCCGATATAAAGCCGTCTATATCGTCCTTGCTGACTATAAGGGGCGGCAGGAGCCTTATGACTGATTTTCCGACGCTTCCCACCAGGTATCCCCGGGCCAGCAGCAGTTCTTTTACTTTAACTCCCAATTCTCCGGTAAACTCGATTCCCACCATCAGGCCCAGTCCGCGCACCTGGGATATAAGCCCGTACCTGTCTTTAAGAAGCGAAAGCTTTTCCATGAGGTAGCTTCCCATTTCCCGGGAGTTTTTGACCAGGTTTTCCTCCAGCAGGGTTTCCATAACCGCCAGCCCCGCCGCGCAGGAAAGGGGGTTCCCGCCAAAGGTTGAGCCGTGGTCTCCCGGTTGAAATGCCCGGGCCACTGAGTCTTTGGCGCACAGAGCGCCAATGGGGACTCCGTTCCCCAAACCCTTGGCCGTCGTGAAGATGTCGGGTTCTATACCATAGTGCATGTAAGCAAAGAGCTCTCCTGTCCTACCCATGCCGGTCTGGACCTCGTCCAGAATCATGAGAAGGCCCTTTTCATCACACAACTCCCTTATGCCCCGCATGTATTCAGCCGTTAGGGGATTGACGCCGCTTTCGCCCTGGATGGGTTCCAGCATTATGGCGCAGGTGTTTTCGTCCAGGGCTTTTACCAGGGCATCCATGTCGTTGATGGGCACGCTCAAAAAGCCCGGCGTTAAGGGAGTATAGGGTTCCTGGTACTTTACCTGGCCGGTGGCCGCAGTGGTGGCAAGGGTTCTGCCGTGGAAGGAGTTTACCAGGGTTATGATTTTATACTTTTGAGGCATACCCTTTTTCTTAAAGTAAATCCTGGCAAGCTTAATGGCTCCCTCATTTGCCTCTGCGCCGCTGTTGGCAAAAAAGACTTTGTCAGCGCAGGTGTTTTCCACCAGCAGTTTGGCCAGCCTGGCCTGGTTTTCTATATAGTAGAGGTTACTACAGTGTATGAGCCTTTGGGCCTGGTCGCTTATGGCTTTAACCAGCCTGGGATGGGCATGGCCAAGAACCGACACCGCAATACCTGCCAGAAAGTCCACGTACTTCTTACCCTCCGTATCCCAGAGGCAAATCCCCTGGCCGTGGGTAAAACACACGGGAGTCCTTGAAAAAACATTCATGGTGTATTTGTCCGTCATATCCATGATACTGTTTAAGTCCATCGTCATACCTCCACAAAGCTTTTCGTGTTTCTCTTTAGAAAATCTGCTCGTTGCTATGGTAGGGCTTCTTCTCCTTCATAATCATTGTGCCTATTCCCTTGTAGGTGAAGATCTCAAGGAGGATGCAGTGGGGGATCCTGCCGTCAATTATGTGGGTACGGTTGACACCGTTTTCCACGGCGCGTACACAGCCCAGGACTTTGGGTATCATCCCTCCGTTGATGATTTTTTTGTCTATTAAGTCGTATACCTCTTCTGTGGTGAGGGCGGAGTATATTTTGCCTTCCTCATCGGGCATCTTTACCCCTTCCACATCGGTAAGCAGCATAAGCTTCTCCGCTTTAAGGGCTACGGCAATTTCACCCGCCACGATGTCGGCGTTGATGTTATAGCTTTCTCCGTTTTTGCCCACCCCTATGGGAGCTATTACGGGTATGTACTCATCCCTGGCTATATACTCAATCAATTTGGTGTTGATGTTGACAATGCTGCCCACGTATCCCAAATCTGCTTCCTTGCCGTCTATGACCGTTTTGTACTGCTCGCACTCTATGAGGTTTCCGTCTATTCCGCAAATGCCCACGGCTTTTCCACCCTTTTTATTAAGAAGGGACACTATTTCCTTGTTGGTTTTGCCCACCAGGACCATCTGGGCTACTTCCATGGTGGCGGCATCGGTCACCCTCAACCCATTGACAAACTTGCTCTTTATGCCAAGGGTCTCCAGTGTCCTGGTGACTTCGGGACCTCCGCCGTGGACCACTACGGGGTTCATGCCAATGTACTTAAGGAGGGTTATGTCCTCCATGACGGAATTTTTAAGTTCCTCGCTGATCATGGCGCTGCCGCCGTATTTTATTACGACCGTTTTCCCGTAAAGATTTTGTATATAGGGCAGTGCCTCTATAAGAATCCCTGCTTTTTTGATGATGGCTTCCATTGAATTTTCCATTAAATCCACCTCCCAGGACAGGGGGACTGCTGCCTTGACCTGCATGCCCCTGTGCTTTTAACTTAAACTTACAGGCTACAGGTATAAGCCCGGGCTTTTGAGGCCGGTGTTTTCAGGGAAACCGCACATTAAGTTGA
>JAKOSZ010000019.1 GCA_029776555.1 Bacillota bacterium
AAAAGAGGTATGCTCTTTAAAGCTCACATCTTGAGCTGTTTCATTTGAAATGCGAAGGGCGGAGGCTGAAGGGCGCGAATTCTGTATCGGAGGAGTAGCAGATGGAGCTTTTGGAAAGGTTGCCGGACCATGTAAAAGGGGCTTTTGCAAGACATGAAATATGGCCTGCGGCTGTAAAGCTTTTCGTAAACGGAGACCTGTCGGTGGATGGCCATTACAGGGATGTCTGGGTGGTTATTACTCAGGAAGAGCTGGCGGTAATGACAGGTTATTTTACAGGCGACAGGGTAAAGTATTTTTCCGGCTACAAGGCGGCGGGAAAAGCCGATAAAGCTAAAAACAAAAAGACGGCAGAAGAGGTATGGACGGAAGAGAGCTTTGTCTCCTATCCCATGGACCAGGTGGAGAAGTTTTTTGTTGAACACCTGGTGTCGGGGGGCATGCTCATTGCCACCGTGGCAGGGGAGGAAAAGGCCATATGCTGTTTTACAAACAGCCTGGCAAAGAAGTTCGGGCAGTTTGTAAAACTGGCGGAAAAAATCAGGGAGGGCAAGGAGCTTACCGAGGAAGATTTTAAAGACGACCAGCCTTCCATGTACTGTCCCAAGTGCGGGATGCCCTTTTCCGACCCGGACAGGCGGATGTGTTCCAGGTGCCTTGACAGGCGTTCGGTGTTTAGAAGGGTTCTGTCCTATGTGCCCCGGTATAAGTTACAGATAATAATGATACTGGCTTGCATGTTTGCAAGTTCGGCGCTGAACCTGGTGTCCCCTTACCTGGGTGGAAGGGTGCTCTTTGACAAGGTGCTGGTAAAGGGAAGCCCCAACTACGGCCAGGTAGGGACCATAGTTCTTCTCATTATGGCCACCAACGCGGCCCACATACTGATCAGCATAATGTACGGAAGGGTTAACTCCAGCGTGGCGGCGGAGATAATCTTTGACTTGAAGACCGAAATATTTGAAGCTATGCAGAAGCTTTCGCTGAGTTTTTACAACAAGAGGCAGACCGGAAGCCTTATGACCCGTATAAACCAGGACGCCAACCACCTGCAGTATTTCTTCCACGACGGCCTGCCCTACTTCATAGTAAACATAGTTCGGATAATCGGTATTGCCGCCATAATGTTTGCCATGGAATGGAAGCTGGCCATTTTGGTTATCATACCTTCACCCTTTATTGTCTACTACCTTAAAAACATGTTTCCAAAGCTGTGGAAGCTGTTTAACCACAGGTACCGCAAGTCCAGCACCATGAACGCGCTGATAAACGACTCTTTAAAGGGGATCAGGGTTGTAAAGGCCTTTGGAAAGGAAGACATGGAAATAAGCCGCTTTAACAGGGCCAATGAAGGGGTGTTTTCAGTGGATTACGGCCTGGGGACCACCCTTTCCACCATTTTCCCCTTTGTGCGCTTTATGATGGGAATAGGGGGACTCATTGTATGGGGCTATGGAGGATGGCTTGTGGCCGGGGGCGACTTAACCTTTGGCACCTTGATTACCTTTACCGGCTACATAGGAATGATATACGGCCCCCTGGAGTTCATGACCCAGGTTGTTGACTGGTGGTCGTCCTGTATGAATTCAGCCCAGCGTATTTTTGAGATTGTGGACAGCGTGCCCGAAGTGACCGAAGACATAAAGCCGGTGAGTATGGAAAATATGAAGGGCGACATCTGCGTAAAGAACGTGAGCTTCAGTTACGAGCCCAACAAACCGGTGCTGCATGACATCAGCTTTGAGGTCAAGGCGGGAGAAATGATAGGGCTGGTAGGCCACTCGGGAGCCGGAAAGTCAACCATAGCCAACCTAATAACAAGGCTCTACGACGTGCAGGAAGGGTCCATCACCATTGACGGAGTGAATGTTAAAAAGATTAGGATAAAGGATTTGAAAAAGCAAATCGGCATAGTTTCCCAGGAGACCTTCCTGTTCATGGGGACCATTGCCGAGAACATTGCCTATGCGCGTCCCGACGCCACCAGGGAAGAGATAATTGCGGCTGCCAAGGCCGCCCATGCCCATGAGTTCATTATGAAGCTGCCGGACGGCTACGACACCATTATAGGGGCAGGGAACCGCGACCTGTCGGGGGGCGAGAGGCAGAGGATTTCCATAGCGAGAGCCATCCTTCACAATCCGAAGATACTGATTTTGGACGAGGCGACCGCTTCGGTGGACACCGAAACGGAGAGGCATATACAGGAAGCCCTGGATAAGCTTATAAAAGGCCGCACCACCATATCTATTGCCCACAGGCTTTCCACTTTGAGGTCGGCGGACAAGATTGTGGTCCTTGAAAACGGGAAGATAGTGGAGCTGGGTACCCACAATCAGCTGATTGTGGAAAAGGGAGCTTATTACAGGCTTGTCCAGAAACAAAGCGAGGCTTTAAAACTTAAGGGGGTTGGAGAGTAATGCCCGGTGAGGTTTTAAAAGGGATTTCGGATTACATGTCAATAAGGTATTTGGACCCTAAGGAAAGCAAGTTCGAAAGGACTTTAGGAGGCTTTCTCTCCCTTAGCATAGGGGAAGATGAAAAGCACCCCAGGGTCAACCTTCACATCTCGTTCCCCTTCAGTAA
>JAKOSZ010000253.1 GCA_029776555.1 Bacillota bacterium
AGCAAGGCTTTTAAGGAAGTGGGCATGTTTTTCGACCCAGGGGTGAAAATCAATATGAAGGTCCTGTGCGGGCGCGACGAAAACTGGGTCAGGGAAACTGCCGCCAAGCTGGGCTGGGAGTCCTATGAAACCTCCTGGGAGAAACTAGTGGCCCGCAAGGACATTGACATCATCGACATCACGGCGCCCAGCAACTTCCACAAGGAAATCGCCATCAAAGCGGCCGAAAACGGAAAACACGTCTTCTGCGAAAAGCCCCTGGCATTAAACCTGAAAGACGCGCGGGAGATGCTGGAAACCGTTCAGAAGTGCAAGGTAAAGCACCAGATAGGTTTTAACTACCGCTTTGCCCCTGCGGTGGCCCTGGCCAAAAAGATGATTGAGGAGGGCAGGCTGGGGAAGATATACCACTTCAGGGCCCTGTACCTGCAGGACTGGATAGTGGACCCCGACTTCCCCTTAGTCTGGAGGCTTGACAAGAAGGTTGCCGGTTCCGGGGCTCTGGGCGATCTGGGCTCCCACACTATAGACCTGGCCCGCTACCTGGTGGGTGACTTTGACAGGGTCATGGGCTTAAACAAGACCTTTATAAAACAAAGGCCCATTGTTGAAGTGATGACCGGCTTAAGCGGCAAGGCAAAAGAGGACGCCCCCAGGGGAGAGGTCACCGTTGACGACGCCACCCTGTTCCTGGCTGAGTTCAAGAACGGTGCCCTTGGCTCTTTCGAAGCCACCAGGTTCGCCAACGGCCACAAAAACGGCATGTCCTTTGAAATTAACGGCAGCGAGGGAAGCCTGAAATTCGAGTTTGAACGGATGAACGAGCTCCTGTACTACAATGCCAAAGACGATCAGGGCACCCAGGGCTTCAGGGTTATCCAGGCTACCGAGTCCGTCCATCCGTACATGGAGGCCTGGTGGCCGGTAGGCCATGTCCTTGGATATGACCACACCTTCGTCAATGAAATATACGAGTTTATCAAGGCAATAAATGAGGACAGGCCGGCAAGCCCCGACTTCAGCGACGGAGTAAAGTGTTCCCAGGTATTGGAAGCTGTGGACCTGTCCATTGAAAGAGGCCGGTGGGTGGAAGTGGATTCCCTCTAAGGCTCAAATTTGTCACAAAAGCCGCAGTTTTTCCTTCTGCGGCTTTTTGACATATAAAAGGATATACTAATTTCAGGCGGCAATGCACGAGGATAAAGGAGGAAGTGTTAAGGGTGGAAAACAAGACCAAGGGACATCTGCTGGAGGAGAACCTTTCCTACAAAACCGTCAACGCATGGGAAAAGGTCTCCGAAGAGGAAAAAGAAAAGGCTTTTCAGTTCTGTGAAGGCTATAAGAGCTTTCTCAACAGGGCAAAGACCGAAAGGGAGTTTGCCCGTGAAGTGGAAGACCTGGCCCGGAAAAACGGATTCATCAGTGTTGAGGAGGTCATGAGGGATAATACCAGGCTGACCCCGGGCATGAAGCTCTACCGGCTGGTGAAAAAAAAGGCGGTTTTGCTGGCCGTGGTGGGGAAAAAGCCTGTAACCGAAGGCCTGAACATCATAGGAGCCCACATTGACGCGCCGCGTATTGACCTAAAGCCGAATCCCTTATACGAGGATACCGGACTGGTGATGCTTAAGACCCACTATTACGGAGGGATAAAGAAATACCAGTGGGTCACCATACCCCTGGCCCTGCACGGGGTGTTTACAAAGCCCGGCGGGGAAGTGATAAACATAAGCATAGGGGAGGGGGATGAGGACCCCCGCTTTACCATTACCGACCTGCTTCCCCACCTGGCCCAGGACCAGATGCAGAAAAAAATGAGCGAAGGGATTACCGGAGAGGGCTTGAACCTTCTATTCGGCCACATGCCCTACAATGACGAAAAGGTGTCCGAAAAGGTCAGGCTCAACATTTTAAAGCTTCTAAATGACAGGTACGGAATCACCGAGGAGGACTTCATATCTTCCGAGCTGGAGATAGTGCCGGCCTTCAAGGCGGTGGACATAGGCTTCGACAGGAGTATGGTGGGGGCATACGGGCAGGACGACAGGGCTTGCGCCTACGGGGCAGTAATGGCCCTGATGGAAGCCGAAGGGGTTGAAAGGACTTCGGTGTGCGTCCTGACCGACAAGGAGGAGATAGGAAGTGTGGGCAACACCGGTGCCCAGTCCACGCTGTTTGAGAACTTTGCGGCCTTCCTTTGCCGGCATATCACCGGCAGCAGCGACAACAGCCTTTTCAGGTGCTGCCTGGAAAACTCCCGGATGCTCTCGGCAGACGTGAATCCCGGCGTGGACCCTAACTTTGAGGGGGTACAGGACAAAAGAAACGCCTCCTTCATGGGTAAAGGCATAGTTCTTCAGAAATACACCGGCTCAAGGGGGAAGGTGGGGGGAAGCGATGCCAACGCCGAGTATTTAGGCTACTTAAGAAAGCTTTTCAATGACAACGGGATTATCTGGCAGTCCGCCGAACTGGGCAAGGTGGACCAGGGCGGGGGAGGGACCATAGCCCAGTACGTCGCCAACCTGGGCGCCGAGGTGCTTGATGTGGGCGTGCCCGTGCTCTCCATGCACTCTCCCTTTGAGATTACCAGCAAGATTGACCTGTACATGAACTACAAGGCCAACCGGGTGTTCTATATGAGTGTCTGAAAGCGGGACAAAAAACGGGGGACATAGTTTTCGGCTATGGCCCCCGTTTTCTTCAACCGTTATGCCGGCCGGGCTTCCTGAAAGCCATGACATTTCAGCTTTTCGCCGTCCATGTCACAACAGCCTTTTATATCCCTGTCTTCGTATTCCATAAGCTTTACGGTTCAGGTTCGTCGGTGTGTACGATGGAACTGTCCTTGTTGGACGGGTTGTTGTCTTTGAAGCCTCCGTTGGATTTGGGCTTTACGTAATTTTCGCCGGTATACTCGTCCGGCTCGGAAGATCCCACGTAAACTTTGGAACCGGTGTTGAAGCTC
>JAKOSZ010000254.1 GCA_029776555.1 Bacillota bacterium
ATAGCTGTTTTTCGCTATGCCGGAAAAGTCCCCTTTGGAATTGGGATCCCCGCCGGAGAACCTGCTCATGAGGATGCCCCTTTTGACAGTCCCTATCATCTCCTCCAGGGACCTGTTCCCGGGGTCTACCACGTATGCCCCGCCGCTGTTCACCGCCCGTTCCCTGCCGGTTTTTCTTGAGCCGTACAGGCTCAGCATGAAGCTCTTGAGGACGCCCCTGTCAACTATGGTGCTGTTGCAGGCTTTAAAGCCGTCGTGGGTGACGAAGTAGCCGTCGGCTATCTCCCGGGATACGGGGCGGGAGTGAAGGCTGAAGATGGGGGAGGCCACTTCCTTGCCCAGGCTGTCCTTGAAGATGCTGGTCTCCGATATCAAGGCCCCGTCCCTTAAGAAGGTGTCCACGAAATAGTATATGAAGCTGTGCAGGCAGTCGGGGGTCATAATGACGTCGCCCTCAAACTTGCCTTTTACGCTGCTGGTCTCTACCTGCTCCTGGGACTGCCTTAAAAGGGTATCAATCAAGCCCATGGTTAGAAGCGGCTTGTCAAGCTCCCGGGTGGAAAAGCCCGAGTAGTTGAAGGAAGAGGTTTTATCACCCTCCCGGGCGGAGAACACCACGCCGAAGTCGTACATGCCCTTGAATATGGTGAAATCGACGCCGTTGGAGTTGACCAGCCGGGTGGAATTGCGGGTAAAGTCAAGTATGACATTTCTCAGCACAACTTTGGGGTAGAGTCCCTTTACGCTGTTTAAGAACTCCATGAGCCTGTCGTACATGAGCTCCTTATCGGGTTCCGAGTTGCCGGCCGTAAACTCCTCCGGAGCCTGCTTTTCAGCTATGTCATAGGCCGGGTCCGGCTGGGAAGCCTTTGCCAGTTCCAGGGCCTCTTCCACCCCTTTTTTATGGAATCGCCGTCGATGCTGTTGGAAGAGATGGAACCCCTGCGGTTGTCTTTTATGACGGTAACCCCGATTCCCGAATCGTAAGTGGTGCGCAGGAGGGATATTTCCCCCGATTCCACGTTCATTTCGAATTTATATGACTTGCTGAAGCTGCACTGGGCCTTGTCGGCTCCTGCCTTCATGGCCAGCTCCAGGCACTGTATTGCCTTATTGCCGTCAAACATGGCTATTTCCCTCCCAGGTTTACTTTGCATTTAATTGCCGGTCCCCCAAGTCCTACGGGGATGGGCTGTTTTTTGCCGCACATGCCGCCGCTTAACCACTTCATTTCGTTGGATATCATGCTGACCGTTTTCAGGACATCAAAGGCCACTCCCGAGATGGTGGTGTCCATTATTGCCCTGCCCAGTTTGCCCTTCTTGATTTCATAGCCCAGGGAAACCCCGAACATAAACTCGCTGGTGGAATCGGCCTGGCCGTTGCTGGGGCGTATGAGGTAATAGCCGTCTTCTATGGATGCTATCATGTCCTCAAGCTTGCTGGTGCCAGGGTTTATGGCCGTATTTCTCATGCGGATGAGGGGCTCGTCGGAAAAGCGGAAGGCCCTGGCGTTGCCCAGGGGTTTGACGCCGAAATCCCCCGCAGTTTCCCTGTTGTGCATGAAGTTCTTAAGAATGCCGTTTTCTATTATAACCGCGTCCTGGGCCTTTACCCCCTCGTCGTCAATGTAGACCGGAACGGGGCAGGTCTCTCCAAGGGCGGTGTTGGCGTAGTCCACGATGGTCACCAGGGGGCTGGCGGCTTCTTTGTTTAAGTATTGCCCCGCCACGGAGCCGCTTATCACAAGGTCGGCCTCGGTGGTGTGGCCAATGGCTTCATGGGCCAGTATCCCGGCAAGCTCGGCATCCAGGATGCACTCCCTGACGCCGGCCTCAGGGTGCACGCCTTCCTTTTTTCTCATCAGGTGCTCGTACAGGCGGTCTATCTTTTCAAAAAGCTGGTCCGGGGATTGGAGCCTGTCTTCAAACTGGCCCAGCCCTCCGAAAAGGTCTGAAACTTCAACGGGTTTGCCGTCGCTGTCCGCAGACAGGGAAAAGTATACGAAGGACCTTGGTGTCATGGAGTAGGACTCAGAACCGTCGGAAGTGATGAGCTGTTTTTCCATGTCAAGGGCGCTTAAGGAAACGGTGCGGCTCAAAAGCCCCGGATACTTGCCGGTTATGTAGTCGTCCAGCCGGCGGACGAAATCTATGAGCTCCTTTTGGCTGAGTCTTGGCTTCTTGGTGGAGAAGTCGGCGTGGTATACCCCTCCTGAAACCGGCAGGGGTTTTTTCCCCTTTTTCTCCCTGGAGTCAAGGAAGGAGGCGTTGGAGGATGCCTCGGATATGACCGACTTTATGCTTTCAGAAGATATGTCGGGGCTTGAGGCAAAGCCCCAGCTCCCGTTTTTCCACACCCTGGCCGAAACGCCCTTGGATGCCGACCTTGAATTTGCCGTCAGGTTGCCTTTGACCATGCCAATGCCGATGCTCCGGTTTTCCTGCAGCCTGAGCTCCGTATAGCCGGAAAAAAGTTCTTTGAACTGGTTAAGGTTAAGGTTCAACACGACACTACCTCCTGATTGTTTTTACGGCGAAGACACTCAGCAGCCCGGTAAGGTCCTCTGACCGGAAATGAGCTGATGCCGCCGCTTGTCCGCCTGACTAAAGCAGGGCCTTTTTTATAAGGTCCATCCTTGAAAGAATCCTCTGGAAAAGGTAGTCCACCAGCGTCAGGGCCACCATGGCCTCCACCACCACCACGGCCCTCGGTACTATTATTGGATCATGACGGCCTTTTATACATATGCTGGCGTTTTTGCCGTCCCTGGTGACCGTGTCCTGGGGTATGCCTATGGACGGCGTGGGCTTGAAAGCTGCCCTTAACACGATGGGGAAACCGTCGCTTATTCCCCCGAGAATCCCGCCGGAGCTCCCGCCCAGCTGGCACAGGTTTCCGCTTTCGTCAATCCGGTAGGAGCCGTTGCTTTCCAGGCCCGTCATCCGGGCAGCGGCAAAGCCGGCTCCGAACTCAACTCCCTTGACGGCCCCTATGGACAGAACGGCGCGCCCCAGCATGCCGTCAAGTTTTTCAAAGACTGGCTCCCCAACGCCGGCAGGAAGCCCTGTGACAACACACTCCACAACGCCGCCAATGGAGTTTTTTTCCTCTTTTAACCGCGTAAGAAGCCTGGCGGCCTTTTCGGCGGCTTCGGCATCGGGCATGCCCAGGGGATTGCGCCGGGCTTCGGAAATATCCAGGCGGGAGCGGTCTACAGATATGTCCCCGATGGAGAGGGTGTAGGCCGTCACATTGATGTTGAGTTCCCCCAGGATTTTTTTCGCAATGGCCCCGGCCGCTACCCTGGCTGCGGTTTCGCGGCCTGATGAGCGTCCACCGCCCCGGTGGTCCCTGATGCCGTATTTCTGGTCATAGGTGTAATCCGCATGGCCAGGCCGGTACAGGCTGGCCAGTTCATCGTAGTCAGAGGAGCGGTGGTCGGCGTTTTGTATTATCAGTGATATGGGGGTCCCCGTGGTTAAGC
>JAKOSZ010000255.1 GCA_029776555.1 Bacillota bacterium
AGCTTGTCCTGGGAATCCCATTTTACACCCGGCTCTGGGAGGAAAAGCTGGAGGATGACGGAGCACTGAAGGTTACTCACGTAAAGGCTTTGTCCATGAAAGAGGCCGAGGAAATAGTGAATGAGAAAAACGCCCTTGTGACCTGGGAAGAAGTAAGCGGCCAGTTCTATGTGGAGTACCAGGAGAACGGGGCTACTTACAAGCTGTGGATGGAGGAAGTCAACTCCATAAACTTAAAATCCTCCCTGGCCTTGAAGTACGACCTGGCAGGTGTGGCCATATGGAAAAGGTCGGACGGAGTCCCCGAAGTGTGGGAAGTGATCGAAAAAAACGTCAAAAAACTCAAGAGCTATAATGAGTGGTCAAGGGAAAACCTTGTGGAATTAAAGTAAGCGTGGAACTTTCCCGGGAATGCTTCGGCAGCTTGGTTTTACTCCGCGGGCCCGGCGGGATGATCGTTGTCTCTTCCAGGCTTTTCCCATGTTCCCTTTTCAACGAATTGCGATGCCATATCCTCTGCCGCTTTCACAATGGATTGGTCATAGCCCATCAGTTTCAGCAGCTTGATAGCGTTGCGGGTGTTGGACCTGCCCGGATACACCTTGTAGTCAAAGGAAATGTCATTCTGGGTTAGCTGCTCCCGGAAATGGAAGTTATCAAATATTCCCTCCAGGATGCTTGTCAGTTCCAGGTCGTGGGTGGCTGCCAGGCAGAGGCAATTGGTCCCGCTCAGGCTGTGCAGCACCCGGGATGAGGCCGCTATCCGCTCAACGGTGTTGGTTCCCCGGAGCACCTCATCTATTGCGCAAAGGCACGGCATCTTATCGTTTATGGCGTTCAAGATCCTCTTTAGAGACTTTATCTCCGCTATAAAGTAGCTTTCGCCGTTGACCAGGTTGTCCTTTAACGCCATGGAGGTGTAGATGGCAAAGCAGCAGGAGGAATACTCTTTTGCCAGGCAGGTGTGTATGGTCTGGGCGAAAATGGCATTGGTTATTACCGTCTTTAAAAAGGTGGACTTGCCGGAGGCATTGGAGCCGGTAATGAGGATTGAGCGCCTAATGTCCAGGGAGTTGGGCACCGGGTTTGTGAGAAGGGGGTGGTAGAGGTCCGTGAAGGCCAAGTACCTGCTCTCAGGCCCGGTATATTGGTGCAGCCGGGGAATTGTGTAGAAGTCAAGACTTTCCCTGTAGGAGCCTATGGCAGAGCAGCTGTCAATAAGGCCGACAATTTCATAGATGGACTGAAGTTCAGCCCTGTACCTGTACACTGTCTTTAAAACTTTGTCAAAGGCTATGAGCTCGCCCAGCAGCACTACCTTTATGTATTCAAGAAAGGGGTCTTCCGTCTTGTAAAAAAGGGAATAGAAGGAGTTAAAAACAATTCCCCTGAACCGGGAGGTTGCTTTCCTAAGGTCCACGGCGTAGCCTCCGATTTCCTTAATGCCCGATGAGGACAGTTCCTTGGCGCAGCGTATGAGGCTTACGGTGTAGTTTAAGGCCTGAAGGGTGCCTTCTATCCGGTTCTTTGTCCTATAGTAGGTGGCCATGTTGAAAAAGGCGGAAGCCGCGGTCAGCAAAAAGCCCAGCTGCGGGATTATGGCTATTAACAAAATGGAGAATATAAAAAAGCCCGACAGCAGCATGTAATATAAGCCCTTTTTCTCCGGGGATTCATTTCCCAGGAAAAAGTCCGACAGGCTTATGCCCTTGCTCTTATCGAGCTTTGCAAGTATCATCTGAAGCTTTTCCCTGGCCGCCCTGTTTTGCCGGAAAAGGCCTATGAGCCTTTCCCGCTCTTCAAGGACGCCTAAATCCACGACAGGCTCTCTTAAGACCCGGTACAGATACTCGTCGCCCACCGTTGTCAGCGTGCCGTTTAGCCTTGCGAAGACCTTGTCCATTTCCAGGTCATTCCAGGTTATGTCATCGACGTGATAAGTCACCACCCCGGCCTTTTTCCTGTTTTGAAAGAAGCTGGCTATAAACATAAGCTCTTCCGGGGAATAGGAGACTGGAGGGACTTTTCCCCACATGTCCCTCAATTTTTTAAGCAAACGCTTCTTTTTCTTCCTCTTTGACGCTGTCACATAAATGGCCATTGCAGTTATAACGGCAACGGCCAGGAAAAAGTACTCACTTGTAAATATGCCGCTCATGGCCTTCCTCGTTTTTATGTACCGGGCTGCTGGTTAAACCGCCCCTTCCGGCACTAATCTTTCTTCCGCTGTAAATTAACAGCTTCGGTCATCCTCATTTTTCAATGACCCTTTGACATTAATTGTTCTTCCGCTATGGCAGTACCGGCTTAAAGGTTCTTCCTGTAGTCCCTGTACAGGTTTTCAATGGACCTGTCATAAGTCTTTTCGCCGCTGGGCGAGAAGAAACACCCTGGAACTTCACCGTTCTTCCTGTGAAAAGCGACGCACTCGCAGCACTTTCCGTGGTTGGAACAGGAAGTGTAGGTGCATGTGCACTTGATTCGGTTATCGCAGGCCATAGCTAGTCCTCCCAACCAAAAAAATGTTATTATAATTATAAGATGAATAGCCGTTTTTTTCAAATCGGCAAACCCGGAAATGGAGGGACAGTCATGGGAGATTACAATATCCTTGATTTTGGAGCCGTTGCTAATGGCACGGTAAACAACGTCGAAGCCATACAGCGCGCTATCGACACTTGCAGCAGCTCAGGAGGCGGGAGGGTTATAATCCCGGCCGACGGCGTTTTCAGCTCAGGCAGGCTTGAAATGAAGTCCAACGTGGAACTTTATGTCGAGCGGGGCGCTGTCCTTGCGGCCAGCGGGAATGCTGAGGATTTTGCTCCTAAGGATGGCGAGGTGAGGAGAAGGATATTCATCTATGCAAAGGATGCGGAGAATATAGCCTTCTCCGGCGGCGGGATTATTGACGGGTCAGGCCGGCTGTTCGTGGAATCCGACGACAAGTACATTTATACCATGAAAAGGGGCAGGCCTTACACCTTTTTCCTCATCGGCTGCAAAAATGTAACTTACAGGGATATTACCATACGCGACGGGGCGCTGTGGACCATCAGGATAACCGGCTGCCAGGATGTGGTGATACACGGCATACGCATATATAACGACCTTAAACTGCCAAACAATGACGGAATAGACATAGACCACTGCAAGAATGTAAGAATAAGCGACTGCTATATCGAGGCGGGCGACGACTGCATCGTGATGAAGACATACCAGGGCTTTGAAGAGTACGGCCCTTGCGAAAACGTTACCGTTACCGGCTGCACGCTTATATGCACGTCCTTTGCCATTAATCTCGGCTGTGAAACGAGGAACACAATGCGGGACATGGTATTCGACTCATGCGTAATTAAAGCCAGCCACCGGGGCATAGGGGTACACTTGAGTGACCAGGCCGATGTTGAAAATATCATATTCTCCAATATGGTCATAGAGACAAGGATTTTCCATGACCGCTGGTGGGGGAAAGGCGAGCCCATATACGTTGTTGCCATACCCTGGACTGAGGAGCATGGCATAGGGCGGGTCAGGAACATACGTTTCAACAATATACTGTGCAGAAGCGAGAACGGGGTGTTTATTTATGGCTGCGACCAGGACCGGATAGACGGGATACTCCTTGAAAATGTGCGTGTAGAGCTGGACAAGTGGTCAAAATGGCCGGGCGGACTGCACGACTTAAGGCCTTCGCCCTATAAGCCGGAGATCTATGAGCACCCCACCGCAGGCTTCTTCTTAAAGAATGCCCGGAACGTCACCCTCAGGAACTGCGAGGTGGCATGGGGAGAGAACATTCCCGATTACTTCAGGCACGCCCTGGAAAGCCATAACGTGGAGAACCTGAAACTTGAAAACTTCAAGGGCGAATCGGCCCATCCGGACTTGTATGAGGCCATGCTGATAGACTAAAAAGGATCCCGTGTGGGAATGGGTAAGACAGAGTTAATTACAGGGGCTGTCCCAAGGATTAAACTGATGGGGCAGCCCCTTCAATTTTTATAAAAAAGATGGTTATTATCCGTTTGGACAATAACCATCTTTGCCGTACTATTCGCTGTAAGCGAGGCCGTTTTTAACGTCCCCGCAAAGCTTTTACCCTACTTTTATAATGACACTGGCAGGCGGAATACCGTCGGCGGAAGCCGTCAGGGTAATTTCACCCGGGTCTCCGTTGGCGCGCACCACTGCCATGGCCTTGCCGTAGTAGACCCTGCGCTGGTTGCCGATGTACATTTCCCTGGTAATGGGGTTCCCGCTGCCAACGGCCAGAAGAGTACCGACGCCGCATACCGTGAAGAATATGTTGGTGTCGGCATTATGCACAACATTGCCTTCCTTGTCCAGTACTTCCACGGTTACGTAGGACAAATCGCCGAACTTGGCCTTTAGCATGGCCCGGTCGGGAGTAAGGCGGATGGACGCAGGAGCTCCCGCTGTTTTGAGCGTTGTCCTGGAAACCTCGCGCCCGTCACAGAAGCCTATGGCTACCAGTTCACCGGGTACGTAGGGCGTTTCGAAAAAGGCCTTATAGCGGTTGGCTTTACCTGCCGGCTTGCGGCCTAAAGACTTCCCGTTGAGGATGAGTTCCACCTCATCGTCGGAGCAGTAGACTTCTATGCCGGTGAGCTTGCCTTCAAAACCGGGCCAGGTCCAGGAAGATTCGACATCAGGCCAGCCCCAGAGGGAAACCACATGAGGCTTGCCGTAGTTCTCAGGTTTGTAAACGGCTATATAGGGAGCTTTCGATACTCCCCACACGCAGTCGCGGTAGTAGGACTGGGGGCGCTTAAAGCCGCAGATGTCAATATCGCCGCAGTAGGCATGGTGCCACGGGTATTCTGCCGTGTGGCCTGTCTCACCTTTGTACCTGACGCGCCCGATGCCGGCTTCGCCCAGGTAGTCAAGGCTGGTCCAGACAAAGTCCCCGATTACATATGGCAGCCGTTCTACGGTTTCCCAGAAGTCGAATATCTCCTTGGGGAAGGTTTCGGTACCGCATATGATCCGGTTGGGGAACTTCTTGCCGTCGCTTTCGTAACGGTCCAACAGGTAATTGTAGCCCACAACATCCAGCGGTTCTGCGAACTTCCGCGTCAGTTCGCCCCAGTTGTCAAAGTCCTCCGGCAGGTCGTATTTACCCAGTGAGACGGCATTTACCAACGGTTCGTTGGAAAAGACATTGCACAGGGCGTTGGTGACAGGCCTTGTGGGATCAAGGCTGCGGACAAAATCCGCCAGCTTCCGGGCATAGTTATACCCGTCGGAACGGCCGTCCCTTTCAGGGATTTCGTTGCCCGTGGACCACATAATGACACTGGGATGGTTGCGATCCCGGAGGACCATGGAAGCCAGGTCCTTCTCCCAGTATTCTTCAAAAAAGTCGCTGTAACCGTTGGAGGTCTTTTCTTCGCGCCAGCAGTCAAAAGCTTCGTCCATTACCAGCATGCCGAGGCGGTCGCAGGCATCCAAAAAGGCCGGAGACGGTGGATTGTGGGCGCAGCGTATAGCATTGTAGCCGCTGGCTTTAAGAAGTTCTATTTTGCGCTCCTCCGCCCGGTCATAGGCTGCGGCTCCCAGCAGCCCGCAGTCGTGGTGGACACAGCCTCCCTTGAGTTTTATGGGAACCCCGTTCAGCTTAAAGCCTTCCTGGGCGTCAACGGAGATGGAACGGATACCGAACCTGGTTTCCACGCTGTCGATGACTATGCCGTTCCTTAAGACAATGCTAAGGAGTGAATATAGATAGGGATTTTCAATGGACCACAGTTTTGCCGGGCTGACGGTGAGGATCTGGGCGGCTTCGATTTTACCGGCGGGGTCAATTTTCAGGTTGACTTCGTCGGAAGCCACCTTGCGCCCGTCGGCGTCAATAATGATGGAACGTACGGCGATATCGGCCGGTTCCGCCTCCGAGTTCTCCACTGTTGTTTTTACCGAAACTGTTGAGGCCTTGAGAGAAACCTCCGGGGTGGTCACGTATACACCCCATGGAGATATATGTACGCTTTCTCCCACCAGGAGCCAGACATGGCGGTAGATTCCGGAACCGCTGTACCAGCGGCTGTTAGGCAGGGCGCTGTTGTTTACGGTGACCTGGATAAGGTTATCCTTCCCGTAAATAAGGTAAGGGGTCAGGTCGCAGTGAAAGCTGGTATAACCGTATGGATGATGGGTTACTATCTGGCTGTTGAAACGAACGGTAGTATTCATATACGCGCCTTCAAACTCCAGGAAGACTTTTTTGCCTTTCCAGTCCTCAGGCACAAACAGGGTTTTTTCGTATTTCCCAATACCGCCGGGGAAGAAGCCGGTGTTTGCACCTGAAGGCGTGTTGGGGTCACGCTTTTGTATAATACTAAAATCGTGGGGTAAGTCCACAACTACAGTTCTGGACTCAGGCCAAGGGTTCTGTGGAGTTCCGGAAAGCTGAAAATTCCATTGCCGGTCGAGGTTTATTCTTTCCATAGTCCAATACCTCCTCTGTAATTTCCACCTTAAATTCTAACATACAGAAATTATTGTCTGTGCAAATTACCGTATTTTATACAGCTACTAATATGGTATTACATTAGGAATTAATTATCAACAAATTGCCCTGAAGAGTCAAGGGGGTACGGCTCTCTATTGACTCAAAAATCGATGGGCAGAATAAGTCAGGGCAAAACATCCTCAGTGAAAAATGAGTCAAAAAAGAACCGTCCCCGGTGACTCAGGAGCAGAGGAAGCGTTCCTTTAGCTTTTCAATATTGATGCCAGGCTTTAGATATAGCAGAATATAAGTATAGAACCTATGTGGGAAATGCAGGGGAAATACGGTGAAAGAGCTTTTAAAAGGATTTAAGGAGCCGGAAAGGAGTCTGGGTATTTACCCGATAGTCCACGACATGGGCAGGAAGGGCTGCAAGGACAGCAGCGAATACAGGCAAAGGGTTGACCGCCGGCTTCAAAGGATTCACGACCTTGGCTACGGGGGTGTTGTGTATAATATACACTACACTTTTGATTTCCCTGAAAACGAGAGCTGCTGGGAGGATACGGCGTATATAAGGGAAAAGGCCGAAGAGCTTGGCCTGAAGCTCTGGATTTACGACGAAAACGGCTATCCTTCGGGAACCGCGGGGGGAGCTGTGCTGGAAAGGCACCCGGAGTATGAGGCAAAGGGGCTTTTCTACTACAGTTACTGGATGGTCCAGTCGGGCCCCAGCGACTACAGGATTGAAGCTCCCTCGGGCAGGCTTTTTGGAGCCTACCTCATTCCCGAGGATCCGTCAAAGGATATAGTAAACATCAGCCATACGGCGGACAGCCGGGGAGTCCTGCGGTTTAAAATCCCGGAAGGGAGGCACCAGATAGCCATGCTCTTAGAAAGGGAGCTCTATGACGGGACTCCCTGCACCCAGCCCTGGTGCCCGCCCCGAAGGTACATAAACCCCCTTGATAAAAGGGCTGTCAGCGAATTCATTAACGTCACCCATGAAAACTACTACAGGTATAATAAGGAGGGTTTCGGCAAAAGCATAAAGGCCTTTTTTATGGATGAGCCCATGCTTATGAGCGTTGGGAATACGCCTTATCCTGCGGTGAGCTTTAGAGAAGACTTCCCTGAGAAATTTAAGGCCAGGTACGGGTATGAAATTGACAGGGCTTTAATAGCGGTCTTTTCCGGGAAAGGCAGAGATGTCACCAAGCTAAGGTGCGATTTCTGGGACTTTATTGCCGACGAGTACTCCCGGAATTTCTATGGAACTATCCAGGACTGGTGCAGGGAGCACGGTGTCTCTTCCAGCGGGCACCTGATGGAAGAAGAGAATGTCCTCTCCCATGTGGTAAACTACGGTTCGTTTTACAGGTGCATAAAGCACATGGACATACCCGGAATCGACCAGTTAAGGAGCGTACCCACGGAACTGATGAAGAGGGACTCCATTCCCTTTGCCAGGCTGGTGTCTTCGGCAGCTGACGTTTTCGGGAAAAGGGAGGTCATGTCGGAGGCGCCCGACCACTTTTCCAGAGTTGACAGGGTGCAGGTCCCCATGGACTGGATCCGCGCCTCCATGAACTGGCACTATGCCATGGGCGTCAATGTCATCACTTCTTATTACGGTCTCTATAACAGGGACTACTTCAGCGATGAGGAGATAGCGGAGCTCAATGACTATGTAAAGAGACTGGGATTTATCTTAAGGAAAGGCGAAAGGCTGTCCCGGACGGCTATCCTCCTTCCGGAGGCATCCTTATGGGACACCGTGGGACCTGCCGGCAAGGGCGGAAGATCAGGAAAAGCCGAAAAAATAGCCAAGACCCTTGTGGATATCTCCTGGGGGCTTTTAGACAGGCAGATTGAGTTTGACTACATAGATGAGGGCGTACTCGGTGAAGCTGCCTTATGTCAGGACAGCTTGAGTTTCGGCAGCAGGCAATATAAGCTTTTGATTCTCCCCGGCATACACGTGTTAAACAGGACATCTGCCCTGAAAATTAAAGATTTTGCGGAAAGGGGAGGCAAGGTTGCATGCCTAAATACATTACCGCAAAAGACCAGGGAAGGTGATGATGACAGCACAGTGAAGAACGTGTTCATGGAGTTGGGCCAGGGCATAATTTACGCCGATGCCGACGACCCGCGTCTCTATGAGGAAATCGAGGTTGCTCTCTTAAGGGATGTGAAGCTCCTTCCTGATGAGCGCCGCAGCCCGGCAGCGTCGGCAATGTCGCCCAATATCCTTTCCCATGTGAGGCAGGATTCCGACACAAAATACATCTTCCTGTGCAACATGGCTGGAGCGACGTACAGGGGGCGGCTGCTGTTAAAAGGCGGTGGAGAAGTCATGGCCCTTGACCCAAGGCTGGGGGATGCCTTTGCGCCGGAGTATTCCAAAGAGGGCGACGACATTTATGTGGAAGTGAACCTGAAACCCTACGCAGGGCAGATATTCGTCGTTAAGTAGACAAAACAGGCGGGGCGCCAGCGGCGCCCCATTCTTGTTCAGGCAACATCGAAACTGCTCTCGGAGGGCCTTGTGTCAGCCCTGCTGTACTCTGGCAGAGAAGGACCTTTTCAGTCTTCCCCTGCCCATTTGGGAGGTGTCATATCCGGATGTCTTTTCCACTTTTTCGAGCCTGTCTATTAACAGGTCTCCTTTTTCTTTTGTAATAAGGCCGTAGCTGACCATTTTGTTAATGACTTCCTTCCTGGCCTCCCTTATTTTGCCCCACAGGCTTTCCAGTTCGGCCTTCTGCCGGTCGGTAAGTCCGGCCGGGCTCTTTTTCAGGCCGAAGCCCGGTCTGCCTGCGAAAGCACCAAATATAGCTGCCATGCATCCGGATGGGTTGTCCTTCTTGAGGTTTTCCAAAGCGCTGTCAATCCTCTGTGTCATTTTGTCCTTTTGCTCCCCGGTTATTATGCCGTATTCAGCCAGCTTTTCAACCAGCTGCCTGTGCAAACCGAGCAGTTTGCTGCAGGAGTCCACCAGGTCGCTTTTCTGCTGGTCCGTGAGCTTTGACAGGTCAATTGCCCTGGCTGGAACACTCGGACCTCCCGGTTTTCCCTTGGCCCTATTAACGCCGAAAAGGAACCATTTTATTTCCCCGCTTTTTAGCATTTCATCTATTCTTTTAATTGCTGCGTCCCCTTGTTCCTTGCTAATGGCCCCGCTTTTCACCATGCTGTTTATAAAGTCCTTTTGAAGCTGAGCCATTTTCTTCGCGTACTCTTCTACGTTCGCTTTTTGTTTCTCTGTCAGATTTTCGGGGATGATTTTCATGAATCCCCTGACGGCATTATCTTTCAGGCTGCCGGATGCAGCGGCCGCTGCGGTAATGGGAACGGCAATGGCCAAAATGACAGCAAGTGTTATTAGCGCTTTGTTTTTCAAGAAAACCACCTCCTTTTGTTTGTACGTTTTTATAATAACCCGATTGTGTTAAAAATCATCGTCTAAATTGTTAAAAAAATATGAACAACAGGGTTTCCTTTGGAATAACGGAATTTACTGGTGTTTTCAGCCGGTGCTAAGGCAAACCGAAAAAAATGATACCATTTCCATAAGAAAGTGACCTGTTCAGTTGCGGCGGGGTATTATAAAATTAGAAATAGCGATGGAGGAATAAGAGATTAACAAACTGTATAAATATTTCGCCAAAGGAGGTAAACGGCGGAAATGAATGTGCGTAAGAAATTAAAGAGCGTACTGGTTGTTTTTCTCGCAGCCAGCATTATGGTGTTGTCAGGGTGCGGCACTAAGGAAGGGCCCCAGGAGAAAAAAGAAGGCCAGGTAAACCCCAAGCCGGTTTCAGAAGAGATGCCCAAGGCAGCATTTTCCGTAAGCCCATCGGAAATGAAGCCGGCGGGAACCGTCATAACTTTTGACGCGTCAGGCTGCACCGACAATAAGGATGACCCATCAAAGCTTCAGGTGCGCTGGGATTTTGAAAATGACGGGATATGGGATACGCCTTTTACCACCGAGAAAAAAGCCACTTTCCGTTACCCAATGGAAAAGACTTATAATGTGGCACTTGAGGTAAAGGATTCCGACGGGTATACGACGATAGGATATGGGAAAGTAGAAGTCGGCATGCTAAACTGGAGACCTTTTTCGGATGACAGTCCGTGGAATACCCCGATACCCGCTGATGCGGAAATTGACCCTAACTCCGATGAGCTGGTGCAGGGGCTGGGAGCTGTTTATATTAACATCAGGGACTGGTCCATTCCGGTATACTATATTGACAGCGATCTCGTCCCCAAGTACAACGTCCGGGACTCAAGGCCGGGAATATACGGTGACGGTTTTAAACCCCCGAACCAGATACCCATACCCGATGGCGCGGTGGCGTCACCCCCCACCAATGGAGACAACCACCTTTGTATTATAGACAAGAAGAAGAACATTGAATGGGGTATGTGGCTGGCTAAGAAAGATGTATTCGGAGATTGGTCCACCGGTCTGGGAGCAGTCACTGACTTAAGCGGCACCGGCGTAAGGCCGCCCGTTAACGAAACCGAAGGTTATACTTCCCACTCGGCAAGGGCCAGTGGATTTCCGCTTATCGCAGGGCTTATCAGGGTGGATGAGATAAAGGCCGGACGGATAGACCACGCCCTGGTGTTTGCCTACGACAAGTGCCGGTCCGAGTATTTCATTCCGCCGGCCAGTACCTCCCAGGTCAGGATGCTGAATCTCAACCATCACAGCGGAATACCCATGGGAGGCAGAATCCAGCTGGACCCCAACTTTGACGTGGAGAACTCAGGACTGTCTGAAATCGGGAAAATAATTGCCCGGGCTCTTCAGGAGTATGGCGCTTACTGCGGCGACTACGCAGGGGCTACGGTGTTATACGCGGAGAACTCCCCTGAGGCTCTGAAGGAATGGGAAAAACTAGGCCTCACCAATAACGAGCTTATGAGTGTATTCAACGAAGAAACCGTCAGAAAACACTTCAGGGTTATTAAGATGGGAGAGTTAATAAAAGGCCAGAACTACGAAGAATATTGATGGATAAGTTTCAAGGACGCTTTAAACTGGGGAATCGGCTTTTAAACCATTGGGTGCGGGGGCAAAGGCCGATTCCCCATTATTACATTAAAGAAAGCTGTTTTTACGTGTGATGAGGCGCTGTTACCTTTTAAGGCAGCAAGTGTATATTTTAAACGAGTACCTGTCTTTCCATGGGATGCTGTTACCCGGATAAGGCAAGTGTTGTGATAGTTTTAAAATCACCTTTCCATGCCATGAGGCGATGTTACCGGGGAAGTATCAGGGAGCCTATTGCTTTATGTCTATGAAGACGTAGAACTCAGCAGAGTCAACGCTGGCCTTGTTTTCTTCATTAACATGTCCTTGAATGTATCTCAGCGCCACTTTAACCCTTAAGTTCTTGCTTTCACCCTCTAGCATCAGGTCTTCAGGGTCAAGGCTTATATTCCTGCCGCTGCCGTATTTTTCATGAAGTTCTTGGGCCAGGTCTGAAAGCAGTGTCTCGTATTCAACCCGGCCGTTGTAAGTGATTTCAAGCCGGGAAGTGCTGTAATCATACGTGGCTTCAATCCCTCCAAAGGCTATTTTACCTTCGAGGCGGGATCCCGGCATATCAAAGAAGTAATCGTATCCTTCTACGTTAATGGCCTGTTCCACCGCGTAAGAACCGTAGTTGAAAAATTCCCGGTCAGGAGTTATAAAACCCCTGTATATATAGCTGAAGCCGAAAACCTTTTCCATGTCATCCAGGGTAAAGCCTTCGGGCAGGAGCTTTACATAGTCAAAACCGTGGTACCTGTCAAAGTATCCCAGGATGCTGCTGATCTCAGCCCTGTCTTCCACCGGTATCGATTCAGCCGTCTTTGCCTTTACAATATTTCCGTCCTTAATCATGTCGTACTGGCTGAGGATTTTCATAAGCCGTGCGTTCTGGCTGTATTTTGAAACGCTGAAACTGCTCCATGGCCCGAAAACCGAAAGCAGCGCAACAATGGCCAGTGAAACGGGAAGTACTGTCATGTTAGGCTTTTTGGAGAAGTTAAGGTAAAGCATAATGCCCAGCACCCAGAGGCCAAGGACGACAACGTAATACCTGTTTTCGGTGAAGCCGTATGCCCTTATCCTTATGCCGATAGACACAAACATGGCAGCCAGTACGGGGGGGATCAGCTTGACAATCCAGAAGGCAAAACTCTTTACCCACTTGCTTTCACGGGCCAGAGGATGGGTCAGGAAAATCACCCCTGCACATATGACCGAATACCAGAGGACGAGATGCGCCACCATCCCTACCGGCCACCGCTGCTGCACCACTATTCTTACAAGATACAGGTAGAGTATGGCCGTATAAGCCGATAGTATGGGCATAACAATGTACTGCAAAAGTACTTTCAAGGGGTTTGGGTAGTCCTCAAGCTGGTGTTTTTCGTCCCTTCCCGGAATCCCCCCCAGGAAGAAGGATGGGGCAAACAGTACCGTAGCCAAAATCCAGATAGTCATGTATGTCTTGTTGGTCACAGGCATGTTCAGGAGTCTATTGGCGGTGAATAAAAGCGCCGTGAGGCCTAAAAACAGCACTGCGGTAAAGAAGGAGGTAATAAAAGCCCTTGTAAGAACTTTTACCACGTAAATCTCAAATCCTTCCTGCCTGTAAAGGTATGGTATGAAAAAGAAGCCGAGGTACAAAGCTATGTTGACGGCGAAATACATTGATACCTGCGCCATTTTATCAATGTCGCCGAGGAAAAGGAAGTAATAAGCCGCAAGCAGGATTATTCCCAGCAGACTGACAGCCGTGTAATGCGCTTTCCCGAAACCAACGGCCCTTTCAAAAATAAGCCTTATGCAGAGGAATAAAGGGATGCCCAAGGCGGTGGTCATAGCCACCCGGGTTAAGATTTCCCGAGTATCCGAAGACGTGCCCGGTCCAAGGTGCACCAGGGCTATAAGGGCTGCCGATGTTAAAGCGGCAAAAGCAATTGACTCCGGAAACCTTTTCAAACTTGCGATAAGGGCTTTTACCCCTTGTTTTACCAGGGCCAGCAAACGATACATATAAACTCTCCTTCCATAAGATTAATGCCGCAAGGCTAAAGGGTGGTTTTAAGGCTGATGCTTTCCGGCACAGCAATAGCCGGAAAAATGGAATCAATAACGGCGGCAACAGTCATCAGGGTACCGGTTTGGCATATTAGCCGAACCGTCAAGCTATGCTCCTTAAAAAAAGCCAAAACGCCGCATAAAGTATGTGTTTCGATATTATATATAATTCGATGGCAAAAGATAAATTCCTTTTTATCAGCTGTTTCACTTTTTGGCGGGTAACGGCTGAGATGAGGGTGGGCGTTTCCTCGCCCGGAAGTTAAAACAAAGGGGCAGTGAAGGCAATGGGCCGTACGGTTCTCCGGGATACGGCAAGAGCGGGAGTTAATCCAACAGGAATGGCGGAGGCAAAAAAGGGGGGGGAAATGGGAGCGGCAGGTTTATGTAGCAGCAAAAATATTGTTTTGCCATAAGGGTTAATGTAGAATTAAAGCAATAAGTCTTTCTGCTTTGCTGCAAAGTGTCTTTCAGGAACATGGCCGGCCTTAAGCTGAAGAACATGGTGGGGTTTTTTACAGGCAGGTTTCAGAAAGGAATGATTTTAATATGAAAAAGAGGCTTATAGTGTTATGCGTAATGGCGGTATTTCTGGTTGTCATATTATCGGGATGTATCCCCGGAGACGGAACCAACACGCCTGAAAAACCGGCGGGATTTTTCTGGGGCATCTGGCATGGATGGGTAGCTCCCGTATCCCTGGTGATCGGAATCTTTAAGAAGAACATAAGGATATATGAAGTAAACAATGCGGGTTGGTGGTACGACCTCGGCTTTTATATTGCCATCATTGGCGGATTCGGAGGGTTTTCACTGTTCCGCAAAAAAGGAAACAGGAATTCCAAGCCCTGAGAGCCTGGCTTTCCCAACCCCGGTAAAGCGGACCCGGATAAAAAGGAAAACCAGTGAAATGTGTAAATGTGTTATTCCCTGGCTTGTAAATAACCCCGCAAGGCACCTTGTACCCGGGCAGGTTGAATTTATCAAAAAGTATTCCTTCTGCAAATACCCGCATATCCCGGGCACAGGCATCCTCTTCCCGGGGATGCCCTGGCCTTGTATGGCTGGGGACGGCTTCCCCGTCCTCAAGTACAATATGCTGCAGGAGGGAGCCGCTCCTGTTTTCCATTAATAGGTAATGGAACGGAGGAGGGAAATATGATAGTATTATAATATAAAGGCGTGTCTTCCGGTGAAAGGAGAGGCCTTTAGCGGCAAGTTTAAGGCCATGGCAGGCGTTAATTGAGTTATTGCCGGATAACTAATTAATGGTATTACCTGGATAATATGAATGGGCGGCGCAATATCAGGCAGGTTATGGTCCGGAACAGGTTTTGAAAACAGCCGCGGATAAATTTTGAAATTATAAGCAGGGTTTTATTGAATACGGAAGTGTTTAAAAATCAAAACCAGGGGGAAAAAGACTGTATGGATAATTTAAGAAATTTTACGGAATTTGACGAATACGTGGAAGAAAAAGCCTTTGACCAGCTGCGGAACCTGATTAAAAACAAATTGGAAATCAATGAGCTGAAAAAAAGAATTGACGAAAGA